>CAJPSG010000119.1 GCA_905373195.1 Kingella oralis | reverse complement strand
TATCCGCGCTTCTTACGGCTTGCTGGCAAGCCGTGCGCTGGCATGGTGGATGGTGAGGTGGATGGGGCGATACGCCATTGTTGCAGCACCGTGGTGAACTTTGTTTTCAGGCTGCCTTTGGCTGTAAACAAGGTTAGACAGTCTGAAACGGCTCAACGCTGGGCAAACCTATTTTCAGGCTGCCTCTGGCTGTAATAGGATGAGGCAGCCTGAAACGGCTTACCGCTACATAAACCCATTTTCAGGCTGCCTTTGATGCTGATTAGGCAGCCTGAAACCATGTGTAGCCGTGTAACCCCTTTTAGCTTCGCAACTCCGCTACGCTCCGCAGGCTGCCTCTGCATCCCGATGCGCCTGATGCCACGCCCTCGCCGTTTCAATATCCTGCGCAATTTGGCGTTGCAAGGCGGCAATACTGTCAAACTTGGCTTCATCGCGCAATTTGTGCAGAAAGGTTACTTGGATGCGCTCGCCGTATAGACAGCCTGAAAAGTCAAACAGATGCACTTCCAGCTTGGCTTCGGGCGTGTGCGACACGGTGGGATTAGTGCCAAACGATGCCACGCCCGCGCATTCGCCAAAGCTGCCCGCCACGCGCACCACAAACACACCGCTCAATGGATAGCGATGCGCGGGCAAATGCACGTTGGCAGTGGGGCAGCCGATGGTGCGTCCCAGTTTTTTGCCGTGTTTCACATGCCCGCTTAATGTGTAAGGATGCCCGAGCATTTGGTTGGCGGCGGCAACATCGCCTGTTTGCAGGGCTTGGCGGATGGCGGTGCTGCTGGCGCGTTCGCCCGCAATCAAAATGCTGGGCGTGCGCTCGGTTTCAAAATCGCGTTGCGCGGCAAGCAGGTTGAAATCGCCGCCGCGCCCTTTGCCAAAGCGAAAATCGTCGCCAATCAGCAAATAGCGCGTGTTGAGCTGCTCGCGCAAAATGGTTTGGATAAATTGCTCGGCGGTTTGCGCGGCAAATTGCGAATTAAACCGCTGCACCCACACGCTGTTTACGCTGCCCGTTTGCCGCAAAAGCTGGATTTTGTCGCGCAATGGCGTGATGCGTTGCGGCAGCGGGCGGTTGGCTTGGCGGCTAAAAAATTCGTTGGGCTGGGGTTCAAAAATCATGGCGACGCTGTGCAGCCGGCGTGCTTGGGCTTCGCGGGCGAGGCGTTGCAAGATGTGGCGATGCCCCGTGTGCACGCCGTCAAAATTGCCAATGGTTACCGCGCTGGGCGAAAGCGGCGCGGGGAGTTGTTGTCCAAACCAAATGTTCATAGTTAATTTAGGTTAAAAAAAGGCAAGATTGTAAGATAGTTGGTGTGTTTTGTGGATGCTTGCTTACCAGTTTTCGGGTAAAATCACTTGCTTTTACGTTGCTTGTATTGGCTGGTTTTTATGATTTCAGAGATTTGCACCAACCTACATTTTCGCTGCGATGTGATTTACGAATATCGCCATATGTTCTTAACGGGGGCGGTTGCCACCGTGGTCATTACGGTGATTGCTACGTTGTTTGGCACCATTTTGGGCACGATTGGCGCGCTGATGCGGATTATGCGCTTTGAAAATGGCAATGTGTTTATGCGCGCGTTTGCGTGGCTTTGTCGCACGATTTCTTGGCTTTATATAACGTTTTTCCGTGGCACACCGATGTATGTGCAGATTTTTATTTGGTATTTCGTGTGGTTTGTGGCGTTGGTGCATCCGCAGCACGGCTTGATTGTGAGCGGGTCAGAAGCAGTGGCGTTGCGCCGCGAATATGGCGCGTGGATTGCAGGCTGCTTGGCTTTAACGGCTAACACAGGCGCATACATCACCGAAATCTTCCGTGCAGGTATTCAATCGATTGACAAAGGGCAAATGGAAGCCGCCCGCTCATTGGGCCTCACTTATCCGCAAGCCATGCGCTTTATCATTCTGCCGCAAGCGTTGCGCCGTATGCTGCCGCCTTTGGCAAACGAATTTATCACGCTGCTGAAAGACAGCTCGCTGCTGGCGATGATTGCCGTGCCCGAGTTGGCGTATGTGCAAAAAACCATTTCGGGGCGGTATTCCATTTACGAAGAGCCGCTGTACACCGTGGCGTTGGTGTATTTGGCGATGACGATTTGCTTATCCACGTTCTTCTCTTGGCTGGAAAAACGGTTTAGCGCGGGGCATCGGAAATAGTTTGATAAACCATGTGAGGCAGCCTGAAAACGTGTTTGATGCGTTTTCAGGCTGCCTTTTGTTATGCTGGCGGCGTGGGTTGTTTACAACATTTTCATCCGCGCCATTGTTTAACCGCATCCGCCGCCGCACACCTTTACGCCTCATCACCAGAGGCAGCCTGAAAACAGAAAAACCCATTTCAGGCTGCCTCCATCTCCACCAAAATAACTAGCCACCCCCAACACAAAGAGTTAATAAGCGTAAAAACCGCACATATTCTTTTAACAAAAATCAACAATTCAAGTAAAATAACATACAATTACACCAATAAGCCGAGTTTCACCCGCGGGGTTTGCTCAACTAAGCCAAACGAACAACCCCAGTGATAAACCCGCCACAAAGGCAGCCTGAAAAAGCCGCCAACACAAGGAACCACACCATGAACGTAACCAGACGGCAGTTTTTCAAAGTAACTGCTGCGGGCGCAGGCGCAACCACCCTTGCCGCCGTGGGCTTAATGCCCACCAATGCGTTTGCAGAAGTTCGTCAATACAAGCTCACAGGCGCATCCCAAGCGCGCAACAACTGCACCTACTGCTCCGTAGGCTGTGGCACCATCCTATACAGCATGGGCGATGGCGCAAAAAACGCCAAGAAAAAAATCTTTCACATTGAAGGCGACCCCGATCATCCCGTATCACGCGGTTCGCTGTGCCCCAAAGGCGCATCGCTGATTGATTTTGTGAACAGCCCTAACCGCGTGCAATACCCCGAAGTGCGCGAGCCAAACACCAACGAATGGAAACGCATCTCGTGGCAAGAAGCGCTTGACCGCATCGCCCGCCACATCAAAGACGAGCGCGATGCCTCGTTCCAAGAGAAAAACGCGGCGGGCGTAACCGTAAACCGCACCGAAACCATCGGTTTTCTGGCGGCTTCCGCGTCGTCCAACGAAACGGGGATTCTGACCGTGAAATTCGTCCGCTCGCTCGGCATCGTTGCACTGGATACACAGGCGCGCGTGTGCCACGGGACGACTGTGGCGGCGCTGGCGCCCAGCTTCGGACGCGGTGCGATGACCAACACCTTTGTGGATATCCAAAACGCCGACTTCATCATGGTGATGGGCGGCAACGCGGCCGAAGCACACCCCGTGGGTTTCAAATGGGTGATTGAGGCAAAAAAACGCAAAGGAACGAAACTCTATGTCGTAGACCCACGTTTCAACCGCACCGCCGCCGTATCCGATTTTTACGCGCCCATTCGCGCAGGTTCGGACATCGCCTTTTTGGGCGCGTTAATCAACTGGCTGATTGAGAACGATAAAATCCAGTGGGAATACGTCAAAAACTACACCAACGCCGCGTTCATCGTCCGCAGCGACTACGACTTTAACGACGGCCTGTTCTCCGGCGCGGTAGGGCAGCCTGAAAGCAACCGGCACGGCAGTTTCTACGACACCGAGAGCTGGTATTATGAGCTGGACGAGCAGGGATACGCCAAAACCGACCCCACGCTCCAAGACCCGCGCTGCGTGTTCCAACTGCTGAAAAAACACTATTCGCGCTATACGTTGGACATGATGAACACCATCTGCGGCACGTCCAAAGAAGATTTCCTGAAAGTGGCCGAAGCATGGGGCGAAATGTCCGCCCCCAATAAAGCGGGCACGATTCTCTACGCACTGGGCTGGACACAGCACACCAACGGCGCACAAATCATCCGCACCATGGCGATGGTTCAGCTTCTGCTGGGCAACATCGGCATGTCGGGCGGCGGCGTAAACGCTCTGCGCGGACACTCCAACATCCAAGGGCTGACCGATTTGGGTCTGCTGACGACCGCGCTGCCGGGCTACATCCCGCTGCCGAACGAGAAAAAACACCCCACCTTCCAAGACTATCTGGACAAAAACACCCCCAAAGCACTGCGCCCCAACCAGTTGAACTACTGGAAAAACACCCCCGCGTTTATGGTGAGCCTGCTCAAATGGATGTACGGCGACAACGCCACCGCCGAAAACGACTGGGCTTACGACTGGATGCCGAAGTACGAAAAAATGTACGACATCATGCAGATAACCGAGGACATATATCAGGGCAAAATGAAAGGGCTGCTGGTGCAGGGCTTCAACCTGCAAGGCTCGTTCCCCGATGCCCACCGCGTAACCGAAGCGTTGTCCAAACTCAAATTCATGGTGGTGATGGATCCGCTGAAAACCGAAACCGCATCGTTTTGGGAAAACAAAGACCCCGCCTTCCCCACCGACCCCGCCAAAATCGGCACAACCGTTTTCAGGCTGCCCACACCGTGTTTTGCCGAAGAAGAAGGCTCGATTACCAACTCATCGCGCTGGCTGCAATGGCACCACCCCGGTGCAGACCCCTACGGCGAATCGCTGCCCGATTTGGACATTTTGGGCGGGCTGCACCTGCGCCTCAAAGCCCTGTATGAAAAAGAAGGCGGCAAGTTTCCCGACCCCGTTACCAAAGTATCGTGGAAATACAAAAAAACCGGTGCGCCCAGCCCTTCCGAAATGGCCAAGGAATCCAACGGCTACGCGCTGGCGGATTTGAAGGACGCAAACGGTAACATCATCCGCAAAAAAGGCGAGCTTTTGGACGGCTTCTCCCAACTGCGCGACGACGGCACGACCGAGTGCGCCAACTGGGTATTCTCCGGTTCGTGGACGCAGGCGGGCAACATGATGGACAGGCGCGACAACACCGACAGCGGTTTGGGCAACACCCCGAACTGGGCGTTCTC
>CAJPSG010000118.1 GCA_905373195.1 Kingella oralis | reverse complement strand
CATCCCCGGCCCGCCTTTGGGGCCTTCGTAGCGGATGATGACGATGTCGCCCGCCACGATTTGGTTGCCTAAAATGCCTGCCACGGCATCTTCTTGGCTTTCAAACACGCGGGCGCGCCCTGTGAACTGCCAGATGCTTTCGTCCACGCCTGCGGTTTTCACCACGCAGCCGCGCTCGGCGATGTTGCCAAACAACACCGCCAAGCCGCCGTCTTGCGAATAGGCGTGTTCGGCATCGCGGATACAGCCGTTTGCGCGGTCCAAATCCAGCGTTTTCCATTGGCGGTTTTGCGAGAAGGCTTGGGTGCTGCGCACGCCCCCAGGTGCGGCTTTAAAGCGTTCAATCGCTTCGTTGTTGGCGGGGTTGGTGATGTCCCATTTGGCAATGGCTTCTTTCAGGCTGCCTGAATGGATGGTGAGCGCGTCGGTGTGCAGTTTGCCTGCTTTGTCCAGCTCTTTCAGGATGCCGATGATGCCGCCTGCGCGGTGCACGTCTTCCATGTAGTAATCATGGTTGTTGGGCGCGGTTTTGCACAGGCAGGGCACGATGCGGCTCAGGCGGTCAATATCCGCCATTTTGAAATCCACGCCTGCTTCTTGGGCAACGGCGAGCAAGTGCAAAATGGTGTTGGTGCTGCCGCCCATGGCGATGTCCATGGTCATGGCGTTTTCAAACGCGGCTTTGGTGGCGATGCTGCGCGGCAGCACGGAATAATCATTTTGCTCGTAGTGCCGTTTGGTGATGTCTACAATCAGCCGCCCTGCTTCTAAAAACAGTTCTTTGCGAAAGGCGTGGGTGGCGAGCAGCGAGCCGTTGCCCGGTAGCGACAAGCCGAGGGCTTCGGTGAGGCAGTTCATGGAGTTGGCGGTGAACATCCCCGAACACGAGCCGCAGGTGGGGCAGGCGTTTTGTTCAATTTCGGCGATGGCGGCATCGGAAACGTTGTCATCCGCCGCGTCAATCATCGCGTCCACCAAGTCTAGGCGGCGGCTGTCGGCAATGTTAATCGCGCCGACTACTTTGCCCGCTTCCATCGGCCCGCCCGATACGAAGATGGTGGGGATGTTCAGCCGCATCGCCGCCATCAGCATCCCTGGGGTAATTTTGTCGCAGTTGGAAATGCACACCAGCGCATCGGCGCAATGGGCGTTCACCATATATTCCACGCTATCGGCGATTAAATCGCGGCTGGGCAGCGAATACAGCATCCCGCTGTGTCCCATGGCGATGCCGTCGTCCACGGCGATGGTGTTAAATTCTTTGGCGATTGCGCCTGCTTTTTCTATTTCGCGGGCAACGAGCTGCCCCATGTTGTGCAGGTGCACATGGCCAGGCACGAATTGGGTGAACGAGTTGGCGATGGCGATAATGGGCTTGCCAAAGTCGCTGTCGGCAACGCCTGTGGCACGCCAAAGGGCGCGCGCGCCTGCCATGTTGCGGCCGTGGGTGGAGGTTTTGGAGCGGTAGTCGGGCATGGTTGTGTTCCTTTGTTTGTGTATTGTGGTTGAGGTGAGCTTTGTCAAAAGCGTGTTTATGGATTTCAGGCTGCCTGTGGCTGTTTGAGGCAGCCTGAAAATGGGAAAGGCGGATTTTACGCTGAAATGGGTTTTCAGGCTGCCTTATTGTGTGAGGCAGCCTGAAAAGGTGGTTGAACTATTGCACATCAATAATCGGCAAACGATGCTTTTGCCATTTTTCTACCATCGCCGCCAAGTCTATGCCTGCGGCTTGGTTGGCTTGCCATACTTCGTCCCATGATTGGGGACGAATGGCGGTTAGTTTGGCTTCTAATTCGTTTTGTAAATGTTGATGCGAATACATCAGCGATTCAAAATTATTGTATGGGTTCTCTGCTGGGCTGGGCAACAGAGGGCGGAGTGCTTTAATGCCGCGTTTCATGCCGTCTAAATAGCGTTGGGCAAACTGGCGATATTCGTTGATAAAACGGCGATAAGGCAGGCGGTAAACGCAATGTTGTGGATAGGCGAAGCGGGGTTCGCCGTTTTCTGTGGTTGCCATGCTGTTGAAGCGGATATAAACATCATCGCCATAACGCCATGCGTGGTTTTCGGGGATGAATATACCAAAATCAGTAAAACTGTTTTCATAAAAATAGCGAAAACCGCAACTTGATTGCTCGCTGGCAGCTTCTACGCCGATTTGTTGGGCAAGTGTGTCTTCTCGTTCTTCCCATAAATTGAGGTAATCCTGTTGCGCTTCCATTGAACACAAATACAGATCGTGCGCCAGCTTGGGAACGCTATCGGATAAAAAGGGCAGCGTATCCTGCAATGCTAGGTAGAAGCTGTCGATTGAGTAATCCACATCCTGCGCTTGCAAACCACTTAATCGCAGATAGCAGTAATATTCTAGGTCGTTTAGCCATGCTTGAACGCGCTTGGGGTGGTAATCAAACAGGGCTTGTCCATTGATATTGAGCCGAAATGAGCCGCTGCTGATGTCTAGCCAGCCTAGTGTGCTTTGGCAATCTTCAACGGTGGCGAGTATGGATTCTAGGCTTTCAAATTGGAGATCAAAAAGAGGGAGCATGGTTTGGTATCTTTCAGGCTGCCTTCGGGGCGGGTTGAAATGCTTTTCAGGCTGCCGCAACGATGGGGGAAAGGCAGCCTGAAAACAAGCGCAGCGCGTTTATTTGCCATCCAGCTTGGGCACGTTTGTCCCGTCGCCCAGCTGCACCAAGCCTGTTTGCGCGTAAACCCGCAGTTTGGCGCGGGTATCGGAAATATCCAGATTGCGCATGGTCAGCTGCCCGATGCGGTCGGCGGGGGTGAAAGCGGCGTTTTCCACTTTTTCCATGCTCAGCCGCTCGGGGTGGTAGGTCAGGTTCGGGCTTTCGGTGTTCAAAATGGAATAGTCGTTACCGCGGCGCAGTTGCAGCGTTACTTCGCCGGTAACGGCTTTGGCCACCCAGTGTTGGGCGGCTTCGCGCAGCATCAGGGCTTGGCTGTCAAACCAGCGCCCTTGATACAGCAATCTGCCCAAGCGCAGGCCGTTGATGCGGTATTGCTCGATGGTGTCTTCGTTGTGGATGCCGGTTACCAAGCGCTCGTAGGCGATGTGGAGCAACGCCATGGCGGGGGCTTCGTAGATGCCGCGCGATTTGGCTTCGATGATGCGGTTTTCAATTTGGTCGCTCATGCCCAAGCCGTGCCGCCCGCCGATGCGGTTGGCTTCCAAAATAAGCTCTACGGGGTTGTCAAAGGTTTTGCCGTTCAGCGCAACGGGCACGCCCTCTTCAAAGCGCACGGACACAGTTTCGGCTTGGATTTCAACGTTTTCGTCCCAAAACGCCACGCCCATAATCGGTTGCACGATGTTGATGCCGCAATTTAAAAATTCCAAATCTTTGGCTTCGTGCGTGGCACCGAGCATATTGGAATCGGTGGAATAGGCTTTTTCCACCGACATTTTGTAGTCAAACCCGTTGGCAATCAGGTATTTGGACATTTCTTCGCGCCCGCCCAATTCGTTGATGAACTGTTGGTCCAGCCACGGTTTGTAGATTTTAAGCGCGGGGTTGGTCAACAAGCCATAGCGGTAGAAGCGTTCGATGTCGTTGCCTTTGTAGGTGCTGCCGTCGCCCCAGATGTTTACGTCGTCTTGTTTCATGGCGGCCACCAGCGCGGTGCCCGTTACGGCGCGCCCGAGCGGGGTGGTGTTGAAATAAGGCATGCCGCCGGTGGAAACATGGAACGCGCCGCATTGGATGGCAGCGATGCCCTCGCAAGCAAGCTGTCTGCGGCAGTCAATCAGGCGGGCGTTTTCCGCGCCGTATTCCATGGCTTTTTGCGGGATGGCGGAATAGTCGTCTTCATCGGGTTGCCCGAGGTTGGCGGTGTAGGCATAAGGGGTGCCGCCTTTCAGTTTTATCCATAACAGCGCGGCGGAAGTGTCCAGCCCGCCCGAAAAGGCGATGCCGATTTTTTGCCCGATGGGAAGGGATTGGAGAATAGCAGGGGTTTGGCTCATTTTGATTCCTTTGAAGTGATAGGGTGTGGGATTATGCGTTACAGGGCAGCCTGAAATTAATTGGCCGGTTGGTTTTCAGGCTGCCTATGGGTTTGCCCGCCAGCCAGCCTGAGTTGGAAGCCTAACATCATTTCATCAAATTTTTCAACGCCAAGCGCACGCCTTCGCTTACGTCCACATCGGCGGGGATGCCTTTGGTGGCGACGCGGGCTTCGCGTTCGTTGTAGCCCAGCGCCAGCAGGGTGCTGATGATGTCTTCGCCGGCATCGGGCGCGGCGGCGGGGGCGAACAAACCTGTTGCGTCGCTGGCGGCGGGGGCGAGTTTGCCGCGCAGTTCCAAAATCATGCGCTCGGCGGTTTTCTTGCCGATACCGGGCGCAGCGGATAGGCGTTTGATGTCTTCTTGCGCGATGGCGACGGCGAGTTCGTCGGCGGTAAACGCGGAAAGTATGCCCAGCGCGGTTTTCGCACCAATGCCGCCCACTTTCACCAGCTGGCGAAAGGTGGCGCGTTCGGCTTTGTTGGCAAAGCCAAACAGCAAATGGGCATCTTCGCGCACGATGAGCTGAGTGTGGATGTGGAGGCTGTCGCCGATGTTGGGCAGTTGGTAAAAGGTTTGCATGGAAACTTCCAGCTCGTAGCCAATGCCGTTTACATCTAGGGTGATTTGCGGGGGATGTTTTTCGGTGAGTTTGCCTGTTAGGTGGGTAATCATGGTTGGGCTTTCGTGGATTTATATAGTCGCTCCACACGGCCTTATACAGCGTTGGCTCGCCTTGCTGTACTACTTGTACTATCTGCGGCTCGCCGCCTTGTATAAAACTTAATTGGAACGACTATATTTTTCAGGCTGCCTTATCTGTGCACGATAGATGCAGCCTGAAAACGAGTGAGCACGCTTAAATGCGCATTGGCATCACAATATATTT
>CAJPSG010000117.1 GCA_905373195.1 Kingella oralis | reverse complement strand
TCGCGCAATCGTTGCATCAACAATTAAAGTTTCAATGATTAGGCAGCCTGAAAACGGTTTTCAGGCTGCTTTTGGTATAGCTTATGAGTGATTTTGTATGGTTTTCAGGCTGCCTAAAACGGGCGATGCTAGCGGCGAGCGCGGTGTGGCTATCGGCGTGTTCGCTGGTGGCGTATCAGCCCACCGCAACGATTGACCGTGTGCACGAGAACGAGGGCTATCGTTTGGAGCAAAGCATCCAGCGCAGTAATCAGGATAACACCTTGGTGATTATGATGTTTTCGGGCGGTGGTACGCGCGCGGCGGCACTGGGTTATGGCGTGCTGGCGGCGTTTAACGATTATCCGTTGCTGCTTAACGGCAGGCGCACCACGCTCACGGCAAGCAGCGATGTGGTGTTTGGTGTGTCGGGTGGCTCGGTGCTGGCGGCGTATTATGCGCTGCATGGTGAACAGGTGATTCCGCGTTTTGAGGAGCGGTTTTTAAAGCAGAATTTCCAGCGGCTGATGTTTAAGCAGGCGTTGTCGTTTTCCAATATGCCGCGCTTGGCTTCGCCTGAATATGGGCGCGGCGATTTGCTGCAAGAGCAGTTTGAGAACACGCTGTTTGGCAATATGACTTTTGGCGATTTGAATAAATACCGCAGAGGCCCGTTTGCGGTGATTAGTGCCACGGATATGGCTTCGGGGCAGCGCATTGATTTTACGCAGGAAAATTTTGACCAATTTTGTTTAAATTTGTCGGATTTGCGCGTGGCGCGGGCGGTGGCTTCATCGAGCGCGGTGCCTGTGATTTTTTCGCCGCTTACGTTGAACAACAACAGCGGCAACTGCGGCTACACCGTGCCTGCGCGTTTTCAGGCTGCCTTAGACCATGATGCGGATGCGTTGCAACAAAAAACGCGGCGCGAGATGCTGCACAATGCTTATTATGCCGACAGCAAGGCGCGCCCGTTTTTGCATTTGGTGGATGGCGGTTTAACGGATAATTTGGGGCTGCGCAGCCTACTGGAAACGCAGGAGATTTACCCAAACAGCTCGTTGCAGGCGATGCTGGAAGCGAAAAACATCAATCGCGTGATTATTGTGAGCGTGAACGCGCAAAACCAGATTAGCGAAACGATTAGCCAGCAGGCGAAAGTGCCGTCGTTCCGCGACATGATTAGCGCAACGATTGATGTGCCGATTGCGCGGGCTTCGCAGGAATCGCTGCGCCAATTTCGCGCGATGGTGGATAACTGGAATGCGGCGCAAAAGGATGCGGATAAGCCGATTCGGATGCATTTTGTGAGTTTAAGTTTGCACGATTTGCCGCAGTCTAAACTGCGCACGCGCGCGCTGAACATCCCCACCACCTATTATTTGCCGCGCGAGAGCATCAACGATTTGAAAGAGGCGGCGGAGATTTTGGTGAAACAGTCGCCCGAGTTTCAGCAGTTGTTGCAAGAGGTGGGGCAGCCTGAACAGGGCAGGGCGGCGCAACAAGATAATGTGAATAGCGAGGATTTTCAGGCTGCATCTGCGCCCTAGGCAGCCTGAAAACCCATTTTCAACCACGCGGCGCACGCATTTGATTTTCAGGCTGCCTCAACGCGCGTTGCCAAGGCAGCCTGAAAATGATTTTTCCATCCCAACCCAACAAAGGACATCCCATGCAACCCAAATACCTTGCCAAACTCGTTTGCCCGCTCACCAAAAAACCGCTGGAATACCACGCCGATAAACAAGAGCTGTGGAGCAAAGCCGCCCGCCTCGCCTTCCCCATCCGCGATGGCATTCCCATCTTGCTGGAAAACGAAGCCCGCGAATTAAGCGACTTGGAAGCCCAATCATGAGCGCGACCTCGTTCACCGTTATCATCCCCGCGCGGTTGTCGTCCAGCCGTTTGCCCAACAAGGCGCTTGCCGACATCCACGGCAAGCCGATGATTGTGCGCGTTGCCGAGCGCGCCCAGCAAAGCAACGCCAGCCGCATCATCGTTGCCACCGACCATGCCGATATTCAGGCTGCCTGCGCTGCGCACAACATCACCAGCATGCTTACCAGCAGCGCCCACCAAAGCGGCAGCTCGCGCCTTGCCGAAGCGGTGCAACTGCTGGGGCTGCCTGAAAACGAGATTATTGTGAACGTGCAAGGCGATGAGCCGATGATTCCGCCCGCGCTGATTAACCGCGTTGCCGAAAAGCTCGCCAGCAGCCACGCGCCAATGGCAACCGCCGCCCATCCGCTGCACGATTTTGCCGAATTCCAAAACCCCAACTGCGTGAAAGTGGTGCTGAACCAAGCGCAAAACGCGCTGTATTTCAGCCGCGCCCCCATCGCCTACCCGCGCGACATCATGCAAGCGGGCGATTTCAGGCTGCCTGAACCTGCGCCGCTGCGCCACATCGGCATCTATGCCTACCGCGCGGGCTTTTTGCAGCAATACGCCGCCATGAGCGCATCGCCGCTGGAAACCACCGAAAGCCTAGAACAACTGCGCCTGCTGTGGCATGGCTACGCTATTGCGGTGGAAGTGCTGAGCGATGCGCCGCCAACAGGCGTGGACACGCAAGAAGATTTGGATTTTGTGCGCCGCGCATGGACTGAATAACCATTTTGCTTTGCCTAAGACCGCACACCCGTTTTCAGGCTGCCTTTGTCGCATGATTTCATGATTTTGTTTACAAGGAGACCACCATGACCGCCATCCGCCACACCGCCACGCTCACCGAATGGAACGGCGAGCAAGGCATCGCGCAAGCCGACGATGGCGGGCAATATTCTATTACGCGCCAACAGATGTATTACAGCCCTTATCATGTGGGCAGCCGCATTCAGATTTATGTGGAGAATGGCGAAGTGGTGGATGGCGGATTGATTCCGATTGCGGGCGAGCCTGGTGATGAGTGGCTAACGCAGCAGCCGATTGCTGAATTTAAACAGTCTATTAAATGGTTTATTGCGATTGTTTTGCTCAAGGCAATTGTTATTTCGCTTCTTCAAGGGATTATTTTTTCGTCGTTTCGGGATAAAGGTAGCAAACATATTATCCCAATCGCCCTTATCTATTTACCGTGCGCCATTCTGATGTGTTTGATGCAAAAGCGCTGCCAAATAACTTGCACGCAAGAAGGCATTATCATGAGCTATGGCGGCATGCAGTTTCTTGCATGGCGCGATATCAGCCACACCGAAACGCGGCGCAGCCGTATTTTCAGGCTGCCCTATTTGGTTGTGCATAGCAAAAATGAAAACGAGCAACCCGCCATGCGCATCAATCTGTTTCTGTTCGCTCCCCAGCAGCGCGAAGCCTTGCAAGACATCATCCGCAACCATATTCAGGCTGCCTTTGTCGCATAATTTCCTGATTTTTGTTTACAAGGACACCGCCATGACCGCCATCCGCCACACCGCCACCCTCACCGAATGGGACGGCGAACACGGCATCGCCCAAACCGATAGCGGTGAGCAATATTCCGTTATGCGCGCCCAGTTGTATTACGCGCCATATACCGTTGGCAGCCGCATTCAGATTTATGTGGAAAATGGCGTGATGGTAGATGGCAGCCTGATACCCATTGCGGGCGTTGTCGAAAATGAGCAGTTGATACAGCAGCCGATGGAGCAGCCCATTCGCGGCTTTAATCAGTCTCTGATGCGGTTGATTGTGCTCATGCTGTTTGCGGTTATGCTCGCATCGCTTGTTCACATAACTGTTGTTTGGCTATTTTGGGGCGAGAGCGATGTTAAAAGCATTGTTAAAGCCATGATCAACAATTTGCCGCTGTTTATTGTTATCGCCTTTATCGGGCAACGCCGCCAAGTAACCTGCACCGCAAGCGGCATCGTCGGCTTTGGTGGCACCCAATTTCTCGCATGGCGCGACATCAGCCACACCGAAGCGCGGCGCATCCCCATTTTCAGGCTGCCCTATCTGCTGGTACACAGCAAAACCAGCCAACCCGCGCTGCGCATCAACCTATTTTTGCTCACGCCCAAACAGCGCGACGAATTGCAAACCATAATCCGCAGCCATATTGAGGCAGCCTGAAAACAAAATAAACGCATTAAATGCAGTAAAATATATAGAATAATAGCGTTTGCCATTATGAAGCGGTATAATCATCAAAACATCAATGCGTTAGGATTGGAAATGATTATTTGGCCTGGGTATGGACTATTGGTTGCCCTTGCGTATTTTCTTGGTTTAATGGTCTATTTCTTTATAAATGGATTATTGGTTACACATGATTATTTTGTGCAATCAGATGGCTGGTTTATGGTAATGGTTTTTCTTATATCAGCTGGAATCAATTATATTTTTACCAAAAAACTTGTTCCTCCTAGCAACAGGCAAGTGCTTGTTGATAAGCAAACAGGAAAAAGAATGGTTTTTGAAGATAAATCGTCGTTATTTTTTATTCAAAATAAATATTGGACATTTATTTTTTTAGCTGCAGGATTGTTTGGAGCGTTTTTTGAAATAAAAGACTATTTCGTTTCAATGTAAGGAGAAAATAATGATTTTTTGGCGAGGAAAAGGCATTGCTGTTTTAGCATCTTTATTTCTTGGTCTTGTATTGGGTAAATATTTAATAGAATTTACAGGAACAGAATCTTCTGCCTTTATGCGTGACTGCATGCCTTTTTTTATTGGGGCTGCGCTTAACTTTATTGCAACGAAACTACTGATTCCAGAAGGAGAACGCATATTGATAGATGAAGAAACGGGGCAGGAATTTGTTTACAAAGATAATTCATCGCTCTATGGCATTCCCAATAAATATTGGACACTCATTATCACAGCTGTAGGTATCATGCTTTATTTTTACTCGCAAAATAGCCAATAAACTCTAAAAATCCAACCATAAAAAGGCGTATTCAATACGCCTTTTTTGCGCCCGCCGCCTATTTGCTAAAATAACCGCCCCATCGCTACAAGCCGCCCCCAAATGCTCCACACCCTTTTAGAACGCCATTGGCAATCCCCCCATC
>CAJPSG010000116.1 GCA_905373195.1 Kingella oralis | reverse complement strand
GGTAAGGGCAGCCTGAAAACGGGGGGCAGGGTATTTCTTGTTTTCAGGCTGCCTTATTCGTTTCAGGTTGATACTGTTGTCAAACCTGCAACGATTGAACATCAAAGGCTCGCCGACATCGTTCTGAGCAGCAAAGCCCTGTTGAATAACACATTTGGCGACGAGCTATCGCCAATTTTCAGGCTGCCTATTTGGGCTTCACATTGGAAATCTCTGCCTGCCGCGCTTCAATCCAATCTTCGCAAAGCTGCATTAAATCGGCTTCGCTTTCGGCGGCTTGGTAGGAAATCGGTTCGCCAATCACCACTTGAATCACCCCCGGTTTTTTCCAAATAGCGTTTTTTGCCCAAAATTCGCCACTGTTGAGCGCGACGGGCACGATGTCCATTTCAAACAGCTTTGCCATGCGCGCGCCGCCGAGTTTGTAGCGTCCGCGTTCGCCCGCTGGCATACGCGTGCCTTCGGGGAAGATGACAATCCACAAGCCTTGCTGTTTGCGCTTTAAGCCTTGCTCGGACAGCATCCGCATGGCATCCGCGCCTGCTTTGCGGTCAATGCCGATGGCGCCGCCCAGTTTCAGCGCCCAGCCGAAAAAGGGGATGCGGAACAATTCTTTCTTTAAAACATAGGTTTGCAAGGGGAAGATTTGTTGCAGGGCGAAGGTTTCCCAGCCGCTTTGGTGTTTGGAGCAGATGATGGCGGGCGCAGCGGGGATGTTTTCCCTGCCGCGCACTTCGTAGCGCAGCCCGACAATGTGTTCTAGCACCCACAACAATAGCGCTGTCCACGCTTTGCCCACGCGGTTCACGCCTTTGGGGAACGGCGCGGCAAGCACAGCGCAGAGAAACATAATGGGGAGGGTGAGGGCGAGGACGATGTAGTAGATGATGTTTTTTAGGTAAATCATGGGGTGGTCTTTTTCAGGCTGCCTTTGGGGTTTCAGGCTGCCAATGGAGCGGCGACGGCTCGTCGCCATGTTATCGGTTGAAATAGAACAAGGTTGCGCTTGCGGTTGGAGATGTTGACAAGCCACGGATGTGCCATGTTGGCTTGGTTGAATTGGTTTTCAGGCTGCCTTTTATGTTTTCAGGCTGCCTATGGACGTTGTTACAACCCGCCGCCCATGCCGTTGGCTATATCGCGCACGGCGGTTACATACATTCGGCTGTGGTTGTAGTGCCACACGGTGTAGAAGTTGTTGAGCCCGATGTAGTATTGGTATTGGTTGGGGGCGGTTTCTAGGCGATAGAGCAGGGCGGGTTCGCTGTCGGCAACGCTGCTCAAGGGCTGCACGCCCATTTGGCGCAACTGCCCAATGGTGTGGTTGAGCGCGGTTTTTTCGTTGAGCAGGGCTTGGATTTGCGGGGTTTCTTGGGTAACGTTTGCGCCGATGAGCATGGGTTTGCCCGTTTGCCAGCCGTGTTGTTTCATGTAATTGGCAACGGAGGCGGCAACATCGGGCACGCTGCTCCAAATGTTACGCTGGTGGTCGCCATCAAAATCCACGGCGTATTGGCGAAAGCTGGATGGTATAAATTGCGGCATCCCCATCGCGCCCGCAAAGCTGCCTGTGAAGCTGAATGGATCGCGGTTTTCTTGTTGCGCCAGTTGTAAAAATTCGCCTAATTCTTTTTGGAAAAACGCGCCACGGCGGGGGTAGTCAAAAGCGAGCGTGGCGAGTGAATCGGCAACGCGGATGCTGCCTGAATTTTTGCCGTATTGGGTTTCTATGCCGATGATGGCAACGATTAACTCGGCGGGCACGCCGTATTGCTGCGCGGCGCGGTCGATGGCGGCGCGGTTTTGCGCGTAGAACGCGCGCCCTGCGCTGATTTTCAGGCTGCCTGAATTGTTGGCGGCAAATTTGTACCACGGCTGGGTGGTGGCGGGGCGGTTCATGGTGTTGATGAGGTTGCCGCGATAGTTCACTTGGGCGAAAAAGTTGTTCAGATAATCCAGCGGTAAGCCGTGGTGCTGGTGTTGATATTGGATAAAGGCTTGCACATTGGGGTTGGCGAGAAAGCCTGTTTGGGCTACAGGCGCGGCGGCTTGGTTGAAAAAGGGCGGCTCGGAGGCGGCGGGGCGGTTGCCCAGCATTTCCATCAGTGGGTCTTTGGGCGCGCTCTGGGCGGGCAGTTCGGTTTCGGGCGGTGCGCTGGTGCAGGCGGCGAGCAGCGTAGCAAGGGCTAGGGCGGCGAGGGGCTTGATGTGAGGCATGATGGTGTGGATAGTGTAAATGGCGGTTAATTTAATGGGTGCGAGTTTAACAAATTATGGCGGGTTGAGTGTGGTTTAAATGTAAACGGCAGGCGATTTTCAGGCTGCCTAAAATAGGGATTTGCTTTATAATCAGGTTTGTATTTTGTTAATGCGTGTGAAGCTGCGCTTATACATGGCGGGCGTAATGCCGATGAGAACAATAGTTTAATTCACAAAAATTAAAGGAAAATCAACCATGAACCAAGCTGTGAACCCGAAAAAATCCACCCTATCGCGCCGAGAAAAAGAAGCGCAACGTGGCGTGCGCCAATGCTCTTTTCGCTTAAAAGTGGAAACGATTGAGAAACTGGACAAGCTGGCGGCAGAAACGGGGCTTTCGCGCACGGCGGTGTTGGAATGGTTGGTAACCAATGGGTTGTGATGTTTCGCGTTTGCGAAAATGCGTTTACTTGTTTTCAGGCTGCCTTTGATGATGCGTGATGCGGATTGAAAGGCAGCCTGAAAACCATTTAGCGCGCGCTAATTTGTGTAAACATTCGTTTATAATCCCCTTTTTTCACACGCAAGGAAACGCTATGCAACTGCCCGTTATCCAACCCGAATACGCCAAATATCTGTTTGATTTTGAACAAATTTTGCTGCAAAACCACAGCAAAATAGAAGCATGGTTTCGCAGCCAATGGAAGCAGCATCGCCCGCCGTTTTATGGCTCGGTGGACATCCGCAACGCGGGCTACAAAATGGCTTCCATTGATATGAATTTGTTTCCCGGCGGCTTCAATAATCTGAACCCCAACTTTATCCCGTTGAGCACCATTGCCGCGCAAGACGCGGTGGAGCGCGCCTGCGAAAGCGCGAAATCGGTGCTGCTGATTCCCGAAAACCACACGCGCAACACCTTTTATCTGCAAAATGTGTACGCGCTGGCGGGCATTTTGCGCGATGCGGGCTTTGAAGTGCGCATTGGCAGCCTGAATCCCGAAATCACCGCGCCCACCGAGTTTGCAACCGCCTTGGGCAACACCATCACGCTGGAACCCTTGCAACGCACCCGCGAGCGCGTGCATTTGGCGGATGGTTTTTCGCCCTGCTTTATTTTGCTTAACAACGATTTATCCGCAGGCGTGCCCGAGATTTTGCAAGGCATCAGCCAAACCGTGTTGCCCCCGCTGCATGGCGGCTGGACCACGCGGCGCAAAACCGCCCACTTTGCCGCGTATAACCAAGTTGCCGCCGAGTTTGCCGCGCTGCTTGGGCTGGATGAATGGCAAATTAACCCGTATTTTGAGCAAGTGAGCGGCTTGAACTTCCAAGAACACGAGGGCGAAGACGCGCTGGCGGCGGCGGTGGAGCGCGTGTTAGCCAAAACCCAAGCCAAATATGACGAAAAAGGTATCCGCGACAAGCCGTTTGTGATTGTGAAAGCCGATGCAGGCACATATGGCATGGGCGTGATGAGCGTGAAATCTGCCGACGAAGTGCGCGGGCTGAACCGCAAAAACCGCAATAAAATGGCGAAGGTAAAAGAAGGCTTGGAAGTGAGCGAAGTGATTGTGCAAGAAGGGATTTATACCTATGAAACGCTGGGCGGTGCAGTGTCCGAGCCTGTGGTTTATATGATGGATAGGTTCGTTATCGGCGGCTTTTTCCGTGTGCACGAAGGGCGCGGCAACGATGAAAACTTGAACGCAGGCGGCATGATGTTTGTGCCGCTGGATGAGAGTATTCCCAGCGCAGGCAGCGCATCGGACGCGGCAACCGAAGAGCATTGCAAGCGCGTGTTTGAGCAATGGGACGAGCTGGGCATTCCGCGCCCCAATCCCGACTGCCCCGATTGCGCGGGCAACCGCTTGTATGTGTATGGCGTGATGGCAAGATTGTCGCTGCTGGCGGCGGCGATTGAGTTGGCGCAGTAAGCCAAAACGCGGCGGCAACAGATGAAAGGCAGCCTGAAAATAGGAAGTGGTTTTCAGGCTGCCTTTTTAAACCATTAGAACAAAGAATCGGCGTTTTCTTTTAATTCTTGCTCTCTTAATTTCATTTTCTTGATAGCGCATATTGAAAAAGCAACAGGCGCATAAGAAGAGGTTGAAAACCGTTCATTGCTTGAAGTGCATTCAAAATCTACCCATGCTTGCCACATCTGTTGGGATTTTTGTGCATGCCGATAGGCTTGGCTGCCTTTATGGATTTGCCGTTGCTTTAAAACAGTTGCAAAAGTCTTTTTAAGCTGTTTACTGGCTTTTTCATGTTCATCTGCAACGCAGTTTGCTAAAAGATAACCATCCAAATTGGCGCATAATTTGGCTGTATTAGCATTGGGGCTGGCAAAGGCAAAAGAACTGGTGATGCAGCTTGCTAAGAGGATAAGGAAAGGTTTGTGATTCATTTTGAATACCTTGAAAAGAAAAATATTATGAGGCAGCCTGAAATTAGATTTTCAGGCTGCCTTTTATGGCTAATTGCTGTGTTTACGCACAGGATGCGGTTCTCCCAGCATTCGTTTCAGCTTTAAAAAACGGGGATGGTATTTTTCATATAAACATTGCTGATTTAACATACCATTCCCTGAGCCTTGCGCCTGCCAATAATACAAGCTATCTTGCCTATCGCAATAACGTTTTACTCGTTTCATAAAAATTGATTGCTCTTGTTTAAACTGTCGCACCAGCTTACCTGATGGGTCTTTTTTGTTCAGTTTTGCTGGGACTTGTTTAAAAAATAATTTGGTGGTGTCCTAGAAAGTATGCTGCCGAAAAAAATCAAGCGGCATCAAAGC
>CAJPSG010000115.1 GCA_905373195.1 Kingella oralis | reverse complement strand
AGGCAGCCTGAAAATCAAAACAGCGCAGCAATGGTTCGTCGCCAAAATAGTGCATTCAACAGGGCTTCACTGCGTGAAACCCTGTCGGCGAGCCGCCAATGCTCCATCGGTTGTAGGCTTCTCCCCAATTCCATCTTCAACATACTTTTCAGGCTGCCTCAACAACAGAAAAGGCAGCCTGAAACCGATCACTGAAACTGATGCATAAACGACTGCGCCAAATTCAAAAACTGGCGATATTTATCGGTTTTCGCCGTTTTTTCGCCATCCAGCCCAATCTGCATCAACACGCCGCTGCGGTTGGCGTAAATCACCGTGTTTTCAATCTGCCAGCCCATTTGCCCGCCCTCCATGCGGATAGACGAAATAAACGCCTGCATCATCTCGCCCGAAGCCAAGTTTTGCAGCACAATGCTTTTGCGCACATGCGGCGGCAGCGCGCTGTAAACATAGTGAAACGGATTGGCTTGCGCGTTGAGCACGCCGCGGAAGCTGTAAATAAACACGTTGTGTTCCAGCTTGGGGTTGTTTTTCATATAAAGTTGCAGCAGTAAAAAACGCAAATCACGGTTGTCTGCCTGTTGCTCGCTAATCGTTTTTTTCATTTTCAGGCTGCCTCTTTAACACGGTTGAATCGGGATAATTTTGTTTTGACTGCGCTTTTTGCCGCCCTCGCCATAATTTGCCTCCACATATTCTTTCACAATCGCCAAAAATTCCGCCGCCATATTGTCGCCTTTAAGCGTAACCTTGCGCTCGCCGTCCACATACACAGGCGCAACAGGCGTTTCGCCCGTACCGGGTAAGCTGATACCGATATCCGCCAGCTTGCTCTCGCCCGGCCCATTAACCACGCAGCCCATCACCGCCACGTTCAAATTTTCCACCCCCGGATACTGCCAACGCCACACGCTCATCTGCTCGCGCAAATATTGCTGAATATCGCGCGCCAATTCCTGAAACACCGTGCTGGTGGTGCGCCCGCAGCCGGGGCAGGCGGTTACCATCGGCGTGAACGAGCGCAAGCCCATGGTTTGCAAAATCTCTTGCGCTACAATCACTTCCTGCGTGCGCGAACTATTGGGCTCGGGCGTGAGCGAGATGCGGATGGTGTCGCCAATGCCCTCTTGCAGCAACACCGACAGCGCGGCGGTGCTCGCCACAATGCCCTTGCTGCCCATGCCCGCTTCGGTTAGCCCCAAATGCAAGGGATAGCGACAACGCGCCGCCAAATCGCGGTACACGGTAATCAAATCCTGCACGTTGGACACTTTGCACGACAAGATAATCTTGTTTTCAGGCAGCCCCAAATCCACCGCCTTTTGCGCCGATTGCAACGCCGACACAATCAACGCTTCTTTCATCACTTCTTCGGGCGTTTTGGGCGCGGCGGCGGCAAGGTTTTCGTCCATCATTTTTTTGGCGAGGCTTTGGTCTAGCGAACCCCAGTTCACGCCGATGCGAACGGCTTTGTTGTGTTCGGCAGCGGTGCGAATCAGATAGGCGAATTTTTCGTCGCCTTTTGCGCCCTTGCCCACGTTGCCGGGGTTGATGCGGTATTTGGACAACGCGCGGGCGCAATCGGGAAACTCGGCGAGCAGGCGTTCACCGTTGAAGTGGAAATCGCCAATCAGCGGCACGGCGCAGCCCATGTCGTCCAGCCGTTGGCGGATTTCGGCAACTTGGCTGGCGGCTTCGGGCGAGTTCACGGTAATCCGCACCATTTCTGAGCCGGCATCCGCCAGCTCTTTCACTTGCTGCGCGGTGGCGGGCGCATCGGCGGTGTCGGTGTTGGTCATGGATTGGATAACAACGGGATGGTCTGAACCCACGGTGATGTGGTCAATTTGGACTTGATGGGTGGCGCGGCGGATAGGTTTCATGGTGTGTGTGCGTGATGTTTACTTGGTTGAACTGGGTTTCAGGCTGCCTATGATGGAGAAGGCAGCCTGAAAAGGGTGGTGGGAATAATGCGGATTGAATGGAAAAGGTCGTTTCAAGTTTTCAGGCTGCCTTATCGGCGCAAACTTTACTGCGGCGCAGAAGCCCCAGCAGTAAAGGTCGCCGTTTTGCCATTTGTACGCGCGGCGTTCATGTCAATCGGCTCGCCGCCAAACGTTGCCGTTGAGCCGCTGGCATAGCCCAGCCGCACTTCAAACGGCGCACCATTTTGGAAACGATGCTCGCTGCGCGAAGGCACAATCTCGTTAATCAACACTTCGCCCTTGGCGTTGGTAACGGTAAGCATGGTGCGATAACGCGCGTTAATCACCAATTCGCCTGCCACGCCTGCGGGCGCGCTGGCTGGGGTGGCGGTTTGCGTTTGCGTGTCGCTGGCGGTCATCGGTTTCACCACCACATTAGGGTTATCCAGCGCGGGCTTGGCGGTTTCGCTGGCAATCAGCGGTTTGCTTTCCGCCTCTTGCTTGGCGTTGGCGTGTTCCGTTTGCGATTTGGTTTGCCATTTGTACACGCCAAAGCCAATGATGGCGACACCAATAATGCCAAAAATCCAAGTGGGAAACGGACGTTTGGGCGTTTCGTTGGCAAAATTCAGGCTGCCATCGCGTTGAATGGCTTTGCGCACTTTTTCGCTGGGCACAACGTTTTCCAGCGCATCGTTCAGCGTGGATTCTTCTAAATTCAGAAAGCGCCCATAGCTGCGCAAAAATCCGCGCACAAACACAGGCTCGGGCAAGCTGTTGTAGTCGCCGTTTTCCAAGGCTTCAATTTGGCGTGCGGGCAATTTCAAGCGTTCGGACACTTCGCCGATGGAAAGCTGTTTTTGCTCACGCTTGGCGCGCAGCAAAATGCCTAAATCGGCGGCTTTATTGGTGGCTGGGGCTTCGGTTTGTTTTTTAGCTTTGCTCATTAGTCGTCATCTTTCTTGCCGCCAACCGCTTCCAGCTCTGGGGAATAGGGATAATTCATGCGCAATTGCGCTTCGTATTCAGAAGCCGCCTGCATTTCGTTGTTGGCTTTGGCGATTTTCCAGCCCAGCAGCAAATCGTCCGCGCTTAATCTATCCACGCGGCTTTGATAGCGGCGGAACTCTTTATCTGCCACTGCATTTTTATGCTGCTGCAAATGCGCGCGGGCGCGTTCTTTAAACACGGGCACAAAATCAGGATTCAGTTGCAACGCGCGTTCAAAATAGGTTTCCGCCATCGCAATTTGCCCCGCGCGCGCCGAGCAAATGCCTTTGTTCATATTGGCGATTTCGGGGCTGGGGTAAGTGGGGTCGGCCAAGGCTTTGTCAAAATAAACCATCGCATCGTTGGGGCGTTTCATCGCATCGCATAAAAACCAGCCGTAGTTATTGTTGATTTCCGCGCTATCGGGCTTCATGGAAAGCGCGTGGCGGAAGTTTTCTTCGGCTTTGTCGTACACTTTCAGGTGTTGATACACTTGGGCGCGAATCAGCCACGCGATTTCAAAGTTGGGGTCGTCTTGAATGGCGCCATCAATGGCTTGCACGGCAGAGCGATAGTCGCGGTTTTGCGTGTATTGAATCGCCAGCTCGGTTTTGATGCGGGCGTTATTTTTGCGTTTTTCGCTTTTGCTTTCGGGTTTAAATTCGGTGAACTGCGGGTTTTCGGACACGCAGCCTGCCAACACGCAAGCGGTTGCACACATCAGCACAAAGCGTGATAAACGTTGTTTAAACATGATTGTTGGTCTCCACATAAATTTGTTGCCATTTTGCTTGGCGTTTGGTTTTGTCTTGCACCTGACCCGCCAACTGCCCGCACGCGGCATCAATGTCGTCACCGCGTGTTTTGCGAACGGTTGTAACCAAGTCGGCTTCCATTAAAATTTCTTTGAAAATATTGATATTTTTGTTGCTAGACCGCTCGTAGCCCGAATTGGGGAACGGATTGAACGGAATCAGATTGAATTTGCACGGTGTGTCTTTGACCAATTGCACCAGCTCGCGGGCGTGTTCGGGCTTATCGTTGATGCCATCCAGCATCACATATTCAAACGTGATGAAATCGCGTGGCGCTTTGGCAAGATAGCGGTTGCACGCCGCCATCAGCTCTTTAAGCGGATATTTTTTGTTGAGCGGCACGATTTTGTCGCGCACAACATCGTTAGAAGCGTGCAGCGACACGGCAAGGGCAACGGGCATGTCGTCTTTCAATCTGTCCATTTGCGGCACCATGCCCGATGTGGACACGGTTACGCGGCGGCGGCTCAATCCATAGCCGTGGTCGTCCAGCATGATAGACAGCGCAGTAATCACGTTGTCGTAGTTCGCCATCGGCTCGCCCATGCCCATCATCACCACGTTGGAAATCACGCGCTCGTTTTTCGGCGTTACGCCAAGCGCTTTGTTTGCCCACCAAAGCTGCCCGATGATTTCGGCGGCGGTGAGATTGCGGTTGAAGCCTTGCCGCCCTGTTGAGCAAAATGTGCATTCCAAAGCGCAGCCCACTTGTGATGAGATACACAGCGTGCCACGCTCGGTTTCAGGGATGAATACGGTTTCTACGCCGTTACCTGTGCCCACGTCCAGCAGCCATTTGCGCGTGCCATCGCGGCTTTCTTGCGAAGTCATCAGCGCGGGGATGCCGATAACGGCGTTGTCTTGCAGCTTGGCGCGCAGGGCTTTGGCTAGGTCGGTCATTTCGTCAAAGGTTTGCGCCCCGCTTTGGTGTATCCAACGCATCACTTGCTTGGCGCGAAAGGGTTTTTCGCCCATTTGCGCGAAGTGGTCGGTTAAGCCGTTTAGGTTGTAGTTGAGTAGGTTGGTCTTCATGGTGTGCGTTGGATTTTGGAATAATGAACGGCTAAGACAGCCTGAAAATGCAAAGTGGCGCATTTTAACAAGGTTTTGGCTTTTTACCTAATTTGAACGTTGGATTTTCAGGCTGCCGATGATGCGGGACAAGGCAGCCTGAAAATCCAATCTTGGGTTCGCGCTGATTGGGCGCAATCGTTGCTTGTTGGCGTTGATTGCGGCGCAGTCGTTTTAGCTGCGCCCAACTGCGTTTCAGGCTGCCTCT
>CAJPSG010000114.1 GCA_905373195.1 Kingella oralis | reverse complement strand
CCCCCATTCCACCAATACCCAAGCCCCCACCTTTGCACTACGCTACGCCCTTTTCCTCCAAACGAACTAGAAAGACAAACCATGAAAAAATCCCTTATCGCCGCCGTGCTCCTAGCCGTCAGCGCGTTCGCCCAAGCCGAAAACATCACCGTCTCCGCTGCCGCCAGCCTTAAAGAAGCGTTCACCGACATCGCCCGCCAATACGAAAAACAACACCCCGATGCCAAAATCAAACTCAACACCGCCGCCTCAGGCACGCTGCTGCAACAGCTCGCCCAAGGTGCGCCCGTGGACGTGCTCGCCACCGCCGACCTCGCCACCATGGACAAAGCCGCCGCGCAAAACCTCATCCGCCCCAACACCCGCAAAACCTTTGCCCTCAATTCCCTCGTGTTGATTACGCCCAAAAGCAGCAGCCTGAAAATCAAACAGCCCAAAGACCTGCAACAAGAAGGCGTAAAACGCATCGCCGTAGGCAACCCCGCCAGCGTGCCCGCAGGCGCATACACCCAAGCCGCGCTGGAAAAACAAAAACTGTGGAGCAGCCTGCAACCCAAAGTGGTGCAAACGCAAAACGTGCGCCAAGCCCTTGATTACGTTATCCGCAGCGAAACCGAAGCAGGCTTCGTTTATCGCACCGATGCCGCGCTCAAATCCCACGCCGTAAACATCGTTGCCACCATCCCCACCGAAAAACCCGTCGCCTACCCCATCGCGCTCACCCAAAGCAGCAAAGCCGCCAACGAAGCCCAACGCTTCGTGAACTATGTGCTTTCTGCCGACGGGCAAACCGTGTTGCGCCGCTATGGATTTAGCGCAGCGAAATAAGCCCTTGCTGCATAACACATCAAAGGCAGCCTGAAAACCCGCATAGTGCGTTTCAGGCTGCCCCGCCTTACCCACTATGCCCGAAATTCTCCCCGCGCTTTATCTCTCGCTCAAAGTCGCCCTCATCGCCACCGCCATCAACCTTGTGCTCGGTACATTCGCAGGCTATTTTCTCGCCCGCAAACGCTTTATCGGGCGCGAACTGCTGGACACCATTCTCGTGCTGCCCATGGTGCTGCCGCCCACCGTAATGGGCTACTACCTGCTGGTGCTGCTGGGCAAACAAGGCAGCATCGGCAAATGGCTAAACGACAGCTTCGGCATCAACCTGATTTTCACATGGCAAGGCGCGGTCATCGCCGCCGTGGTGGTAACGTTTCCGCTGATTACCAAGCCCGCCCGCGCCGCGTTTGAAAACATCGCCCCCAATCTGGAAAAAATGGCGACCGTGTTCGGCGCATCGCGCCGCCAAATCTTTTTCAACGTAACCCTGCCCTTGGCATGGCGCGGCATCCTCGCGGGCGTGCTGCTCGCCTTTGCCCGTGCGCTGGGCGAATTTGGCGCCACGCTGATGGTGGCAGGCAGCATCCCCAACGAAACGCAAACACTTTCCATCGCCGTATACGAAGCCGTGCAAGCGGGCGACGATGCGTTGGCAAACAAGCTGGTCATCATCATCTCGCTGGTGTGCATCGCCATGCTGCTCAGCGCAACCGCGCTGGCGAAATGGAAACAGCGTGGGTAGATTTCAGGCTGCCTTTGCGGAATACAACGGCAGCCTGAAAACATAGTAATGAGATAGATTTCAGGCTGCCTCTGTTCACACAACAAAGGCAGCCTGAAATCCGTTTTATCTATTGGTTAAACTGCCCCAAAAACCCCAAATCATTATCAAAAAACAGCCGCAAATCGTTCACGCCGTAGCGCAGCATGGCAAAGCGGTCCAGCCCGATGCCGAAGGCAAAGCCCGTGTATTGCTCGGGGTCGATGTTCACATTTTTCAACACATTCGGGTGCACCATGCCGCAGCCACCCACTTCCAGCCATTTGCCGTTGTCGCCCATGATGTCAATCTCAGCAGACGGCTCGGTGAACGGGAAAAAGCTGGGGCGAAAGCGCACTTGCAAATCATCGCGCTCAAAAAAGCGGCGGATAAAATCAGTGAACACGGCTTTTAAATCGGCAAAGGTTACACCTTCTTCCACCCACAAACCTTCGCATTGGTGAAACATCGGCGAATGCGTGGCATCGCTGTCCACGCGATACACACGACCGGGCGCAATGATGCGGATGGGCGGGTTTTGCTTGTCCAGCATATAGCGGATTTGAATGGGCGAGGTGTGGGTGCGCAGCACGTTGCCGCCCTCGGTGTAAAACGTGTCCTGCATGGCGCGGGCGGGGTGGTTTTGCGGGATATTTAGGGCTTGGAAATTGTGGAAATCGTCTTCAATCTCGGGGCCGTCTGCCACGTCAAAGCCCATGCCGTGAAACAGCTCCACCACGCGTTGCAAGGTGAGCGTAACGGGGTGCAAGCCGCCTGCGGATTGCCCGCGCGATGGCAGGGTTACGTCCAACGCTTCGGCGGCGAGTTTTTGCTGCAATTGGGCATCGGCAAAGGCGGTGCGTTTGGCATCGTAGGCAGCCTGAAAACGGGTTTTGCATTCGTTGATGTGTGCGCCGATGGTTTTTTTCTCTTCCACGGATAACGCGCCCAGTTGTTTGAGCAGGGCGTTGAGTTCGCCTGTTTTGCCAAGGTATTGGGCTTTGATGAGTTCTAGGGCTTGGGTGTTTTCTGCGGATTGAATGGCGGCGATGCCGCGTTCGGCGATTTGGGTGGCGTTGTTTTGCATGGTGGTTTTGGAAAATAGGGTTTGAAATAAATGGATGAGGGTTGGGCAATGCTTAATGGCGTTTTCAGCCTTTGCGCGTTGCACTGCGGCATACCCATTTGTAAACCAAATCAAAGATTTGGACAAATGGATAAGGCTGCCTATTGCTTTTCAGGCTGCCTAATTACTCCACATCGGGCACGCTGGGCTCGGCGGCGGCTTGCTCTATCAGATGCGACAGCGTCATGCCGCGTTCCAGCGATTCGTCGTATTTGAAATGCAGTTCGGGGGTGCGAAACACGGTGATGCGGCGCGACAATTCGCTGCGCAAAAAGCCTTTGGCGTGTTCCAACGCTTGTGCGCTGGCTTCGCGCTCGCCGTTGAGCACGGTGTAATACACGGTGGCGTGGCTGTAATCGCGGGTTACTTCCACATCGTTAATCGTAATCAAGCCCGCGCGTGGGTCTTTGAGCTCGGTGCGAATCAGCTCAGCAAGCTCGCGCATGATTTGTTCTTTCACACGGTCCACGCGAGCGTAGCCGTTGCGTTGTGGTTTTTTCATGTTGATTATTCTCGTTGCAAAATGGTGGCGATTATAACTGAAATGCAAGGCAGGCTGAAACGCGCAAAGCGCGTGCAACCAAAGCTAAAACATCGTTGCCAACCCTTTTTCAGGCTGCCTATCATTTTCAGGCTGCCTATTAGCCTATTGTCGGTATAATCCGCCCCATCCCCGCAACCCTCCACAAGGAATCACCATGCAAACCGACGTTCAAATCGCCCAAGCCGCCACCTTGCAACCCATCGCCCAAATCGCCGCCCAGCTCGGCATCGCGCCCGACGATTTGGAGCAATACGGCAAATACAAAGCCAAAATCAACCCTGCCGACGCTTTCAGGCTGCCTAATAAGCGCGGCAAACTCGTGCTGGTAACCGCCATCAACCCCACGCCCGCAGGCGAAGGCAAAACCACGCTCACCATCGGGCTCACCGACGCGCTCAACCGCATTGGCAAGCAAGCCATTGTTGCCATGCGCGAGCCCTCGCTCGGGCCCGTGTTTGGCATCAAAGGCGGCGCAGCAGGTGGCGGCTACGCCCAAGTTGTCCCCATGGAAGACATCAACCTGCATTTCACGGGCGATTTCCACGCCATCGGCGCGGCGAACAACCTGCTCGCCGCCATGCTGGACAACCACATCTATCAAGGCAACGCGCTGGGCATAGACCCCAAACGCGTGCTGTGGCGGCGCGTGGTGGACATGAACGACCGCCAATTGCGCAACATCATCAACGGATTGGGCAAACCCACCGATGGCGTGATGCGCCCCGACGGTTTTGACATCACCGTTGCCAGCGAAGTAATGGCAATTTTCTGCCTTGCAAACGACATTGTTGATTTGAAACAACGACTTGGCAACATCTTAATCGCCTACACTTTTGACAACCAACCCGTTTACGCCAAAGATTTGCACGCCCACGGCGCAATGGCAGCCCTGCTCAAAGACGCCATCAAGCCCAACTTGGTGCAAACGCTGGCAGGCAGCCCCGCGCTGGTGCACGGCGGGCCGTTTGCCAACATCGCGCACGGCTGCAATTCCGTGTTGGCAACGCGCTTGGCGCAGCATCTGGGCGACTACGCCGTAACCGAAGCGGGCTTTGGCGCGGATTTGGGCGCGGAAAAATTCTGCGACATCAAAGCGCGGCTGGCAGGTTTGCACCCCGATTGTGCCGTCATCGTCGCCACCGTGCGCGCCCTCAAATACAACGGCGGCGTAGAAAAAGCCGATTTAAACGCCGAAAATGTCGCCGCCGTGCAACGCGGTTTGCCCAACCTTATCAAGCACATCAACAACATGAAACAAGTTTTCAGGCTGCCTGTGGTGGTGGCGATTAACCGCTTCACCTCCGACAGCGATGCCGAGCTTGCCGCCATTGAAGCCGCTTGCCAACAAGCAGGCGCAGCCGTTTCGCTTGCCGAAGTGTGGGCAAAAGGCGGCGCAGGCGGCGAAGATTTGGCGCGCAAAGTGGTTGCCGCCATTGAAGCCAACACCGAGCCGTTCCGCTTCGCATACGATGCCAACGACAGCATTGCCAACAAAATCAACGCCATCGCCAGCAAAATCTACGGCGCAGCAGGCGTAACATTCAGCGCCGAAGCCGCCGCCGAAATCGCCAATTTGGAACGACTCGGCTTAGATAAGCTGCCGATTTGCATGGCAAAAACGCAATATTCGCTCAGCGACAACGCCAAACTGCTCGGCAAGCCCGAAGGCTTTACCATCAACGTGCGCGGCATCACCGTATCCGCAGGCGCAGGGTTTATCGTGGCGTTGTGCGTCCACATGGCAACGCTGTGGTTGTGTTTCGCAAAATGGATGCCG
>CAJPSG010000113.1 GCA_905373195.1 Kingella oralis | reverse complement strand
TTGGCAGCCTCATACACAAAAGGCAGCCTGAAAACCAAAATAGCAAAACCCAAACCAAAAAAAGGACAACCCCAAAGGCTGTCCTTTTTCATCAAATCCAAATTACGCTTCTTGCTTACGCGCAGGCAATTTCTCTTTAATACGCGCTGCTTTACCCGTCAAGCCACGTAAGTAATACAGTTTCGCACGGCGCACATCACCACGGCGTTTCACTTCAATTTTTTCCACGTTAGGCGAATACAGTTGGAAAGTACGCTCCACACCTTCGCCGCTGGAAATTTTGCGAACGATAAAGTTGCTGTTCAAACCGCGGTTGCGGCGCGCAATCACCACGCCTTCATACGCTTGCAAACGGCTGCGGTTGCCTTCCACCACGCGCACAGACACCACAACGGTGTCGCCAGGGGCAAATTCAGGGATTTCTTTGTTCAAACGAGCAATTTCTTCTTGCTCTAATTGTTGGATTAAATTCATGATTTTTCCTTAATATAATATGGATTACGCCTGTTGCTCTTGCTCCGAACGGATTTTGCGTAAGAGGCGGGCTTCCTGTGGGAGTAAACAACGCTCGCTCAAAAGCTCTGGGCGGCGCTTCAAAGTGCGGCGCAGCGATTGTTCCAATCGCCATTCCGCTATCAGCGCATGATTGCCCGATTTTAAAACCTCGGGAACACTCATGCCCTGAAATTCTGTGGGGCGCGTGTAATGCGGGCAATCCAGCAAACCATTGGCAAACGAATCTTGCTCTGCCGAAGCCATGTCGCCCAACACATTGGGCAGCAAACGCAACACCGCATCCATCAGCATCATCGCGGGCAGCTCGCCACCTGATACCACAAAATCGCCGATGCTGATTTCTTCGTCCACGTTGGCTGCCAACACGCGCTCGTCAATGCCTTCATAGCGGCCGCACAGCAGCACCAAATTATCCAAGCGCGATAATGCTTGCACTTTGGCGTGGTTCAGCGGCACACCTTGCGGGCTTAAATACACCACACGGCTGTTTTCAGGCTGCCTTATGTAATGCTGTTTGGCGGCATCAATGGCAGCCTGAATCGGCGGCGCCATCATAATCATGCCCGGCCCGCCGCCGAACGGGCGGTCATCAATATAGCCGAGTTTATTATCGGCAAACTGGCGGGGATTGATGGCGGCAAATTGCCAGAGATTTTGCTTGAATGCGCGCCCTGTTACGCCGTATTCGGTGATGCTGCTAAACATCTCGGGAAAGAGCGTAATGGCTTGAATAAACATCAGTAATCCAAGCCCCAGTCGCAAGTGATTTGGCGGTTTTCGTTGTCCACGTTATCAATAAATTGTTCAACGAAGGGAATTAGTTTTTCGCCGTATTCGCCGCGCACAATCAGAATATCGTGTGCGCCTGTTTCCATAAGATTGTGAACGCTGCCGAGGCTGATACCATCGCGGTTTTTGACTTCCATGCCCACGAGGTCTGCCCAGTAATATTCGCCCTCTTCGGTGGGCTCAAATTGCTCGCGGGGGACTTCAATGGTGTAGCCGCGCAATAGGGCGGCTGCGTCGCGGTCGTGGATGTGGGCGAGTTTGACTTGGAGTTCGTCGCCTGCCATTTTGCCGCTTTCCACTTCGGCGAGGATGTGTTCTTTGCCTTTGCTTAAACGCCATTGTGGGTAGTCTAATAGGCTATCGGTGTATTCGGTATTGGATTGGACTTTTATCCAGCCTTTGATGCCGAATGCGCCTTTGATGTAGCCCATTGCTACCCAGTTTTGCGTGTGGCTCATGGCGTGGAAATTAGGCGGCGACTTTTTGTTCTGCTACCAATTTGGTAACGGCAGCGCTCACTTGTGCGCCGTTGGCAACCCAGTGGTTCAGGCGGTCGGCGTGGATGCGGATGCGTTCTTGTTTTTCGTTGGCAACGGGGTTGAAGAAACCTACGCGCTCAATGAAACGACCGTCGCGGCGTGCTTGTTTGTCGGCTGCAACGATGTAGAAGAAAGGACGTTTTTTAGAGCCGCCACGGGCTAAACGGATAACTACCATTATTGGGATTCCTTAGGAAAATTAGGGATATGGAAAAACCGCGCATTTTAGTGTGTTTTGCGGGGGTTAGGCAAGTGTTTATTTGTGTTTCGTGCGCTGGTGGGCATTATTGGGGATGCTGCATTGAAGTTGAAACAATGGAGGACTACAATGTTTTGTTAAATATAGTGAATGAATGTTAAGTGATGGCGACGTTGGTTGGGGTTAGTCGTTTTGTATTTATTTAACTCATCATGTTAATTGTAAGGAGAATAATGATGTTGAACTTGGAACAAACTTTGCAACGTGTTATCCCGCTGGCAACCCAATTGCGCCATGAATTGCACGCGCACCCTGAATTGTCGGGGCAGGAGGTGTGGACGAAGCAGCGGTTGATGGATTTTCTGCACGACCATTCGGGCTTGGAATTGTTTGACCGTGGGCATTATTTTTATGCGTTGTATCGCGGCAAAAGCGATGCGCCTGCGATTGCGTTTCGGGCGGATTTTGATGCGCTGCCGATTGAGGACGAAATTGACGCGCCGTATCGTTCGCAATGCGCGGGGGTGGCGCATAAATGCGGGCATGATGGGCATTCGGCTACGCTATGTGCGCTGGCTTTGACGGTGGAGGCGATGCAGCCTGAACGTTCGGTGGTGTTTTTGTTTCAGCCTGCGGAGGAGACGGGCGCGGGGGCAAAAACGTGTTTGGGGGTGTTTGATGAGCAGAATATTGGCGAGTTTTATGCGTATCACAATTATCCGAGCGAGCCGTTTAAAACGGTGTCGCTGCTGGCGGGGACGATTTGTTTAACGTCTAAGGGGTTGAGTTTGTTTTTTGATGGCAAGCCTGCGCACGCGAGTCAGCCTGAAAATGGGATTAACCCTGCTTATGCGATTGCGCGGTTGATTGGGGAAATTGAGCAAATTCAGGCTGATGAGACATTGTTTGAGGGGTTTATTCGTTGCACGATTGTGAATGTGCAGGTGGGCGAGGCGGCGTTTGGGGTGTCGGCGGGCGATGGGGTGCTGCGGCTGACCATTCGAGCGTATCACGAGCGGGATTTGGAAAAATTGGAGCGGCTGATTGTGGCGGCGGCGGGGGATTTGTGCGCGGCGCGGGGCATTGGGCTGCGCACGGAAAGTTGCGACCATTTTCCTGCGACGGTGAACGATGAGCGGGCGGTGGCGAAGGTGTGGGCTGCTTGCGAACAAGCGGGCGTGCCGATTAAAGAATTGCCTGTGCCGTTTCGGGCTTCGGAGGATTTTGGTTGGTTTTTGAAACGGGTGGCGGGGGCGATGCTGTTTATTGGCACGGGCGAGACGGCTGACCCGCTGCATACGGTGCATTATGATTTTCCTGATGATTTGATTGAGGTGGGGGTACGGGCGTTTTTGGCGTTGGTGGTGTCGGATAGGGTGTTGTGAGTTGAGGCAGCCTGAAATGGGGTTTCAGGCTGCCTATGTTTGTTTTGGAGTGATTTTGATACGTGAATATGCTTTTCGTTTTGCTCATGGTTCGTTGCGGGTAAATCGTATTTTGCGGAATGTGCCGTGGTATGGATTTCTTTGGGGTACGATCTATTTTGCTGGTATTGGCTATGAGTTGCTAACTTCTCAGATTGCACTGGGTTTTAATTTTCATAGTGTGATACTGGCATATGCGAGCGTGATGGTGCTGAATATGCTCGTTCAAAGTTGGCGGGCGTGGTGGGTGTTGGGGCGATTAAATGCTGCACCTGTTGCGACTTGGCGGCTGGTGGCGGTGGAGGCGAATATGGAAAAGAATAAAAATTTTGTTATGACTTTTTTTATGGGTAGTAAGTATGGCTATGACACTCAGGTGTTAGGCAAGAAGCTGCGTGTGGAAATTCATGCGGGTAGTTTACGACCATGGAAGTGGGGTTTAGAGCCGTGGCAGGTGCAGGTAAATGGGCAGCCTTTGCTGCTGGCGGTGGCGCGTGATGATGGGGAGGCGGTTGTGCCGTTGGATGGGGAGTTGAATTGTTTGCAGGGGTTGAGTGATGCGGAGCGGGAGGGGTTGAAGGAGGAGATACGGCGGGCAGTGGAGGCGGAGGCGGTTGAGGCAGCCTGAAAAAGGGGTTTCAGGCTGCCAAGGTAGCGATGATTATTAAGGTGGGTAACGAGTGCCCGCTCTATGGCTTATTTTCAGGCTGCCTTATTCATTAAATGTTGCTAAACAGTGCGTGGTGAAACCACACACCCTACGGCGGCTTGGGTGATAATGGGCAGGCGATGGATTGCTTATGGTATGTTTGAGCGCGGGGGCGAATGGTGAGGCAGCCTGAAAGTTGCCCCGCGTTTCCTACGGCTTGCTTGCAAGCCGTGCTATGGCGATAAATTTCTGGGCTGCTTGATGGCTGTTTCAGGCTGCCTTTTTGTGTTGTGATTATTTTGAGGAGAGAACGATGCGCCCTTTAACGTGTGAAATCCGTTTGGATTATTTGCGGGATAATTATTTGTATTTGAAAGCGTTGCATGGCAATAAGCTGCTGGCGGTGGTGAAGGCGAATGCTTATGGGCATGGGGCGGTGCAATGTGCGCGCGCGTTGCATAATGTGGCGGATGGCTTTGCGGTGGCGTTTTTGGAGGAGGCGATTGAGCTGCGCGAAGCGGGGATTACGAAGCCGATTGTGTTGTTGGAGGGGGTGTTTCAGGCTGCTGATTATGCGTTGGTGCAGGAGTATCGTTTGTGGCCGGTGGTGCATCATCAGGCGCAGTTGGAGGGGGTGTTGGCGTTTGATTGGCGCGAGCCTGCAACGGTGTGGTTGAAAATGGACAGCGGGATGCATCGGGTGGGCTTTTTTCCGCACCATTATGCGGCGGCGTTTGCGGCGTTGCGCCAGAGTGGCAAGGTGGCGGAGATTGTGAAGATGACGCATTTTGCTTGCGCGGATGAGGCGGAGCGGGGCACGACGGAGATGCAGTTGGAGGCGTTTGATTTGGCTTGCGCAGGGCTGGAGGGGGCGGAGAGTTTGGCGAACTCGGCGGGGATGCTGGCGTATCCTGAGGCGCGGCGCGAGTGGGGGCGG
>CAJPSG010000112.1 GCA_905373195.1 Kingella oralis | reverse complement strand
CACGAGTACCTCATGTACCACAGGCTCGGTGGGTGCTTGGAAGCCGTGTTGATTGGGTTCTAGTTTCAGTTTTTTGCCTTTTTTGCCGCCGCGCACGCGCTCATCGTCGCCACCGCGCCCGCCGCGTGCATCTTTGCCGCCTTTGCCTTTGCCGCCACGGCTGCCGCGCATTTCATCATCATCGCGGCTGTTGCGGCGATCGTCTTTTTTACGACTGCCGCTGCTGGGGTTTTCAGGCTGCCCTTGTTGATGGGCGGGCGCAGCGGTTTTCAGGCTGCCTGATGCGTTGCCTGATTTGCCGCCTGCTTTTTGTTCCGCTTTTTTGCGTTTGGCTTCTGCGGCTTTTTTCTCTAATTTTTCTTCGCTTGGCTTGGCGATGCGTTGCCCTTTGCCGTCTTTGCCTTCTTTTTTGGCGGCGGCGGCTAAACGCGCTTCTTCTGCCGCTTGCAATTTGGCTTCTTCGCGGCGTTTGCGGCGTTCTTCGCGCTCGGCTTTTTCGCGGGCAAGCTGCTCTTGCGCTTCGCGCAATTTGGCGGCGCGGTCGGCTTCTTCGCTGCGGCGTTCTGCTTCGGCGGCGTTCACCACTTCCACAGGCGTGGGCAACGGCTCGGGCGCAGCATCTTTTTTCTTATTGCGCGAACGTTTTTTCTTGTCGCCTTCGCCGGCGGCTTTTTCAGGCTGCCCTTGTTTGTCGGCTGATGGTTTGTCAGATGCTTTTTCAGGCTGCGCTTGCGCGGCAGATTGTTCAACAGTAGGCTCGACAGATTGCGCCGTAACTTCTGTTTCCGCCACTTCGGCTTTTTTAGGCTGCTTATCGGCTTTGGCGGCTTTGCCCGCGCGGATATGCTCGGCTTCGGCTTGCGCGACGCGGCGTTTTTCCTCGCGCTCGGCGGCTTCTTGCTCGGCTGCGGCTTGTTCAGCGGAGGCGTTTTCAGGCTGCCCTTGCTCGGTAGTTTGCGCGATTGCGCCGTTATCGGTTTTCAGGCTGCCTGTAACCTCGGCGGCAGCAGGTTCAGCGGCAACGGCGTTTTCAGGCTGCCCTTCTTGCTCGGCTTTGAGTTGCGCCAACAATTCTTCTTTGGAAACTTGGCGGCGACGTTTTTTTACAACCACTTCGGTGTCGGTTGTGGACACGGTTTTTCGGTTAGTCATCTGTTATTCCTTATGCGTTGTCTTCTTCGGCGAACCAATGGGCGCGGGCAGCCAAAATGGCTTTTTCGGCTTCTTCGTGGCTCACGCCTGTGATTTCAATCAGCTCGGCGATGGAAAGCTCCGCCAAATCGTCGCGGCTGGTGATGTTGGCTTCGGCTAAATCGCGCAGCATATCTTCATCCACGCCATCCAACGTGCGTAAATCTTCGTCAATTTCGTTGAGCTTGGCTTCGGCTTCCTCGGCGGCTTTGAGCACCACTTCACGCGCTTTGGCGCGCAGGCTTTCCGCCAGCTCGGCATCAAAGCCTTCCACTTCCAACAATTCGCTGGCGGGCACATAAGCCACTTCTTCCACGCTTTCAAAGCCTTCGTTTACCAACGCATCGGCAATGTCTTCTGACACTTCAAGCTGTTCCATAAACAAGCTACGCGCCGCCGCGCTTTCGGCTGCGGTGCGCTCTTCGGCTTCTTGCAGCGTCATAATGTTGAGTTGCAAGCCTGTTAATTCGGCCGCCAAGCGCACGTTTTGCCCGCCGCGCCCAATTGCCAATGCCAGCTGGTCTTCGGCAACAATCACGTCCACCGAGTTCAATTCGTCGTCAATCACAATGCGGCTCACTTGCGCGGGCGAGAGTGCATTAATCACAAATTGCGCGGTGTCGTCCGACCACAGCACCACATCAATGCGCTCGCCGCCAATCTCGTTAGACACAGCGTTCACACGCGAACCGCGCACGCCAATGCACGTTCCTTGCGGGTCTATGCGCTGGTCGCGTGCCAGCACGGCGATTTTGGCGCGCTGCCCGGGGTCGCGGGCGACTTCTTTGATTTCCAGCAAGCCATCGGCGATTTCGGGCACTTCTTGCGCAAACAATTCGCGCACAAAATCGGGCGCGGAACGGCTTAACAACACTTGCTTGCGCCCGCCGTTAAATTCTTCCAGCTTCCAAAACAGCGCGCGGATGCGGTCGCCGCCGCGATAGTTTTCGCGGGGCAGCATTTGCTCGCGCGGAATCAGCGCATCCAGCTTGGGCGCAAGCTCCACGATGATGCCGTGGCGTTCCATGCGTTTGACTGTGCCTGTTACGATGCTTTCATGCGTTTGCAAAAAGTGATTCAAGATTTGCTCGCGCTCGGCATCGCGGATGCGTTGCAAAATGATTTGCTTGGCGGTTTGCGCGGCTTGTCGCCCAAAGGCTTCGTTGGGCAATTCTTCTTCGTAATAATCGCCCACGCTGATTTGGATTTCAGGCTGCTCTTCTTGAATTTGCTCAATGGTTTTTTCTAGCTCGGGATAGGTGTAATCCAAATCTTCCACGATGAGCCATTTGCGGATGGTTTTGTAGTCGCCCGTTTCGCGGTCGATACGGATTTCCAAATCCATTTGCTCGCGGTCGGCTTTTTTCTTGGCGGCGATGCCCAGCGCGGTTTCCAGCGCTTCAAATACGATTTCGTTGCTGACGTTTTTTTCGCTTGCCAAGGCTTCGGCTAGCAGCAATATCTCTTTGCTCACGTTGTGTCTCCTAATGGTTAAAATTTAAATTCGGGTTTTAGGCGGGCTTTGTCTATATTGCCCAGCTCAATTTCGGCGGTTTTGCCGTCAAACGACAGGGTGAGCGTTTGCGTGTTGGCATCAAAGGCTTCTATGCGCCCGATGAAATTTTTTTGCCCGTCCACCGGCAGGCGGGTTTTGAGCTTGATTTGGCTGCCCGCAAAGCGGATGAAATCGGCGGCTTTTTTCAGCGGTCTATCCAAACCAGGGCTGGAAATTTCTAGGTTTTTGTAGTCAATGTCTTCCACCATAAACACGCGGCTTAAATGGTTGCTGACGGCGGCGCAGTCGTCCACGGTGATGCCGCCTGCTTTGTCAATAAACACGCGCAAGGTACCTTGCGCGGTGAGTTCGTAATCCACCAGCTCGTAGCCGAGACCGGGGAGGGTGGTGTCTAAAATGTTTTGAATGTCCATATTTTCTTGTTTACAAAGTGTATAAATACAAAAAAATGACCGCGTGGGTCATTTTTCGTGTGAGGGTGAAAAATTGACGCAATTATAAGGCTTTTGGCTTGAAATGAAAAGGATTGTTTTGCAATCGGCAGCCTGAAAAGATGGGATTTTTGCGGGTGGATGGGTGCGCGAGATGCAAAAGGGGTTAAACGGATGGTGCGGTTGCGATTTTCAGGCTGCCTGAAAGCCTGCATAATGCGCGTTTTTTGTTTTCAGGGAAGATAACAAGATGTCTGAATTGGATAAGATTTTGGCGTACAACGCCTCGTTTGTGGATGCCGAGCAGTATGCGGCGTATCAAACCACAAAATACCCCGAGCGCAAGCTGGCGATTTTGTCGTGCATGGACACGCGGATTGTGGAGCTGATTTACGCGGCTTTGGGCGTGAAAAACGGCGATGTGAAGATGATTCGCAACGCGGGGGCGGTGGTGTCGCATCCGTGGGGTTCGGTGATGCGTTCGCTGCTGGTGGCGGTGTTGGAATTGCGCGTGGAGGAGATTATGGTGATTGCGCATTTTGATTGCGGCATGCGCGGGCTAACGGCAGAGGCGATGCTGGATGCGGCGCAGGCGCGGGGCATTCCTGCCGACCGCATTGAAACGCTGCGCCATGCGGGGATTGATTTGGATGGCTGGTTTACGGGCTTTGATAATGTGGAACAGAGCGTGCGCCATACGGTGGGCATGATTCGCCATCATCCGCTGATGCCGAGCAATGTGGTGGTGCATGGGCTGGTGATTCATCCGAGCACGGGCAAATTAACTTTGATTGAAAAGGGGGAGCGCGATGGCTAGGCTGGGGCTGTTCGGCGGCAGTTTTGACCCGATTCACAACGGACATTTGCATATTGCGCGCGCGTTTGCCGATGAATTGGGCTTGGATAATGTGATTTTTTTGCCTGCGGGCGAGCCGTATCACAAACACAGTACGCGCACGCCTGCGGTGCGGCGTTTGGCGATGGTGGAAGCGGCGATTGCAGGCGATAGCCGTTTTGCGGCAAGCGATGTGGACATGGTGCGCGAGGGGGCGACGTATAGCGTGGACACGGTGCAGATTTTTCGCCAGCATTTTGCCAACGCTGAACTTTGGTGGCTGATGGGGATGGACAGCTTGCTGCAACTGCACACGTGGAAAAACTGGCGCACGTTTGTGCGGCTAACGAATATTGCGGTGGCGGCGCGCGCGGGGCAGTCGCTTAACCATGCGCCGCATGAGCTGCGCGATTGGCTGGGCGAGGCGTTGCAACAGGGCAGCCTGAAAATCTTGGCTGCGCCGCTGTTAGACATCAGTTCCAGCGCGGTTCGGCAAAGGGTGGCGGCGGGAGGGGATGTTGGGAATGATGTGCCTGCGGCGGTGAGGCGGTTGATTGAGGGGTGGGGGTTGTATCGAGAGGAGGCAGGCTGAAAGTTAATCTATCCAGTAAGAAACCGTTTGGTGGCATACCAAGCGGTTTTGTTTTTTCAGGCTGCCTACAATGAAGTATCGGCGGTTTGCCGACATGGTAATCAGCCAGCGCAGTCAATTTGAATGCGTTATTTTGGCGACGAGCCGTCGCCGCTCCATTGTGTATCTTGTTTTCAGGCTGCCTTAAATCATCATTAAAGGCAGCCTGAAAAACAAAAATAGTTTGGTGTTCCGCCACACGGTTTTTTTGCTGAATAGATTGGTTTTCAGACTGCCTAACGCTTCACAACTGTTTACTACTGCCACCCTCTCTCCTACGTTCAGCCGAACGCAGCATTCTTTTTTCGGAAACAAGCGTGCGCTTGTCCGACGACGCGCGTAGCGCGGCTAGTTCGCACGCGCCGAAAAAAGGATGCGCAGTGAGGGAAGTCTGCGAAGCAGACCTGCACGTCGGGGTCGCCTTTCTTTTGCTTTGAACCTGTATTCATTATCCGCG
>CAJPSG010000111.1 GCA_905373195.1 Kingella oralis | reverse complement strand
GTGGCGTATGAAGGTAAATAGGTTCGTGTGTGTCGGGCATAAATGCCCGACCTACTTGAACCTTTGCAAAATCCATGAGGCAGCCTTAACCTAATCCAGCCAGTAAACAAACGCAAAAAATCCTAGCCATTGCAGCTAGGATTTTTGTTTTATGGTGGAGGTAAGCGGGATCGAACCGCTGACCTCTTGCATGCCATGCAAGCGCTCTACCAACTGAGCTATACCCCCGATTAGTAAAATAAGTTGGAATGGCGGATTCCAACTTAATGTATTTGGTGGCGAATCAGGGATTTGAACCCCGGACACAAGGATTATGATTCCTCTGCTCTAACCGACTGAGCTAATTCGCCGTGTTGAAGCCGCGCACTATACTGGGGTTGAGTTTTCTCGTCAAATGAAATTTTGGTTTTGCGTTGGGATGGATTGATTTTTAATGAAATTATGTTGATAGGGTAGGATGGAGGCAGCCTGAAACTGTGTAAAAACTAGACTTGGTGGGATTTTTGATTTGTTATGTTAAGGGATGTTAAGGTATGATGCGTTTTTTTGTTTTCAGGCTGCCTGTTGCCGGGCGGCGGGAGTAGTTTTGCAATGAATGCGGTCATTATTGGTGTTTTGGTGATGCTGGTGTTGTCGGTGTCGCGGATTCATGTGGTGTTGAGTTTGGTGATTGGGGCGTTTGCGGCGGGGCTGGCGGCGGGTTTGCCGTTGTCGGATGTGAGCGATGCGGCGGGCAATGTGGTTACCAAGGGGGTGATGTCGCATTTTCAGGATGGCTTGGCAAACGGGGCGACGATTGCGCTCTCTTATGCGATGCTGGGGGCGTTTGCGATGGCGATTACGCATTCCGGGCTGCCGCAGCAGATGGCAGGGGCGATGATTCGGCGCATTTCCGCCAACCAAACGCAGGATACGATTCCCTCGGGCATCAATGGGGTGAAATGGGGTTTGCTGTTGGTGCTGCTGGCGATGGGGGTGATGAGCCAGAATGTGGTGCCGATTCATATTGCGTTTATCCCGATGATTGTGCCGCCTTTGTTGTTGGTTTTCAATCGGTTATACATTGACCGCCGTTTGCTGGCGTGTGTGATGACGTTTGGTTTGGTTACGACTTATATGTTTTTGCCTTATGGTTTTGGCGCGATTTTTTTGAATAAGATTTTGCTGGGCAATATTGAGAAGGCGGGGATGAGCGTGCAGCATATCAATGTGATGCAGGCGATGGCGATTCCCGCGCTGGGCATGGTGGCGGGCTTGCTGCTGGCGTTTGTGCATTACCGCAAGCCGCGTGTGTATCAAAATCAGCAGGTGGATTGGGATGCGGCAAGCGATGCGGCGGGGCAGCCTGTGGTGTCGTCTTATCGCAGCGCGGTGGCGGCGGTGGCGATTTTGGTGTGCTTTGCGATTCAGTTGGTGTACAAGGATGCGCTGATGCTGGGCGCGCTGCTGGGCTTTGCGGTGTTTATGATGCTGGGCGTGGTGCGCCGTTCGGAAGCGGATTCGGTGTTCAACCGCGGGATGCAGATGATGGCGATGGTGGGGTTTATTATGATTGCGGCGCAGGGCTTTGCCGAAGTGATGAAGGCAACGGGGCAGATTGAGCCGTTGGTGCAAGCCAGTGCGAGTATGTTTGCGGGCAATAAAACGATGGCGGCGTTTGCCATGCTGATGGTGGGCTTGCTGATTACGATGGGGATTGGCAGCTCGTTTTCCACGCTGCCGATTATCACGGCGATTTATGTGCCGCTGTGTGTGAGCTTGGGCTTTTCGCCGATGGCAACGGTGGCGATTATTGGCACGGCAGGCGCGCTGGGCGATGCGGGTTCGCCTGCTTCGGATTCCACATTGGGACCAACCATGGGCTTGAATGTGGACGGACAGCACGACCATATGCGCGACAGCGTGATTCCCACGTTTATCCATTACAACATTCCGCTGTTTATTGCGGGGTGGATTGCGGCGGTGGTGTTGTAATCAATGTTAGAACCTGTATTCACTATTTTCATAGGTAGATTTGATGACATAAAAGCGCGGATACAAGGCAAAAAGCACAGCAAGGTTGGACACCTTGCGAGCATTTTTAACGCAGTAGCCGCGTTTTTAGGGCATGAAAGATGCCTATGAAAATAGTGAATACAGGTTCTTATACAAAGGCAGCCTGAAAATGGGTTTTATGGTTTTCAGGCTGCCTTTTGATTGGGATGATGGATGACGAAACGAGTGAACCCGATGAATGAACACGAATTAGAAAACCGCATCATTGAGCTGGAAATCCGCCTTGCGCTGCAAGACGAGCTGGTAGGCAGCCTGAACGACACCGTTGCCAAAATGCAAGATGCGCTGGATTTGCAGCAGGCGCAGTTGCGGCTGTTGTATAACAAAATCCAGCAGCAAAGCGAGGGGGCGGGGGATAAGCCGTATAGTTTGGCGGATGAAGTGCCGCCGCATTATTAGGGGATGGGAGGCAGCCTGAAAAAAGGTTACACGCTTGCCGAGGCTAAAAAGGGTTTTCAGGCTGCCTCAATCTGCTAGGCAGCCTGAAACTTTTGCGAAGCCTGCAACTGATGAACCGATGGCACACCAAAGGCTTGCCGATATTTCACTAACCAGCAAAGTCTTGTTGAATGCGCCATTGAGCAACACAAGCCGTTGCCGCGCCGTTTTGGCTTTCAGGCTGCCTCAGGATTTTTCTGAAAGCGTGTAAAACGTTAAACCTGTTTTCAGGCTGCCTCACCCCCAAAGGCAGCCTGAAAACGCCGCCCGCCGCATTATGCTAAAATGCCGCCCATTTCTGTATTCCATCATCTCGCCATTAGGCAGCCTGAAAACGCCCATCATCATGATTTTTCGCCACCCCGCCTTGTTCTCCTGTTTACTCGCCTTTATCAGCAGCCCGCTGCTTGCCGCCACGCAAAACGCCCGCGAAGCCGCTTCTGCGCCCGCAGCCGCCAGCAACGAAAGCGCAGAGCAACCCCCTGCGCCGCCGCTAAAAAAATCCGAAATCTCCCCGCGCAAAGACAAAAGCAAAAGCGAGCAAGTCAACGAAGAAGACGAAAAAGAACTCACCCCCAAATACCCCATCATCATCGAAGCCGACAACCCCGAAATCCAAAAAATGTTGGAGCAACACCTGCCGCTGATTGCCTACCAACGCAAAGAAGAACTAGACAAAGAACAACTGGGCTACCTCGCCGAAGACGCGCCCAACGACGCGCGCAACATGATCAAAACCGAAGGCTATTTCAACAGCGAAGTGAGCGTAACGCCCGAAGGCGAGGGCTACCGCGTGAAAGTCATCACCGGCAAGCGCACTACGATTGACAATGTAAACGTCGCCATTTTGGGCGATATCCTGCAAGACGACACGCTCGGCAGCTACTACAAAAACGCCTTTTCCAACTGGCAACTGCCCGTGGGCGCGCCGTTTCGTCAAGAAGATTGGAGCGGCAGCAAAACCTCCGTGCTCACCGCCGTAACGCGCAAAAAATACCCGCTCGCCCAGTTCACAGGCACGCAAGCCGCCGTCAACCCGCAAACGCAAAAAGCCGATTTAACCGTAACCGTGGACAGCAAAAAGCCGATTTATTTCGGCGATTTTCAAATTAAAGGCAACCAACGCTATCCACAAAGCGTGATTTCGGGCATGGCGCAGTTTAAAACAGGCGATGTGTACGACCTAGACAAACTGCTGGACTATCAACAAGCCCTAGAAAACGACAGCCACTACACCGGCGCGTCCGTGCAAGCCGATTTTGATAATTTGCAGGGCGACCGCGTGCCCGTGAAAGTGGCTGTATCCGAAGCCAAGCGGCAAAAATTTGAAACAGGCATCAGCTTTGATTCCGAATACGGCTTGGGCGGCGAGCTTGGCTACGAACACTACAACATCTTCAACCGCGGCTATGTTGGCTCGCTGGCTTGGGAAATGGATAAATACCAAACTAAGCTGGGCATCGGCATCAGCCAGCCGCGCAAAGGCTCGGGCTATTTCAACACCGCCAACCTTGCCTACAACCGCAGCACCACGCAAAACCTAGAAAAACGCGGCATCACATCAGGCTTCTGGCGCGTGCGCGACCGCGATGGCATTGAATCGCGCGTGGGCATTGAATTCATCGCCGAAGACAGCCGCATCCCCAATAGCAATGTCAATTTTGGGCGCAGCTACGCCACCATGCTCACCGCATCATGGAAACGCCAACGCCTAGAAACGCTTTTGCGCCCCGCCAACGGCTATTATTTAAGCGGCAAAATCGGCACCACTTTGGGCAATCTGCTTTCATCCGCCGCCATGGTGCGCGTGTACGGCAGCGCAGGCTATTACTACACGCCTGAAAACAAAAAACTGGGCACATGGGTGGCGCGCGGCGAAATTGGCTATGTGCACACCAATCAAAAATTTGAAGATGGCAACGTCCCCTCCTCGTTGATGTTCCGCTCGGGCGGCGCCAGCTCCATCCGCGGTTACGAACTCAACAGCATCGGCAGAAAAATCCCGCCCAGCAGCGCGGTCTTGCCTGAGCGCGCCATGTTTGTCGCCAGCGCCGAATACCAATACCCCATCAAAGGCAGCTTCGCCCTTGCCGCGTTTCACGATGTGGGCAGCGTTGCCCACCGGTTCAAAGACATGACCCTATACCACGGCACAGGCATTGGCGTGCGCTGGTTTAGCCCTGCCGCCCCATTTTCCTTTGATATTGCCTACGGGCATCACGATAAAAAATTGCGCTGGCATATTAGCTTGGGCACGCGGTTTTAGGCATAAGGCAGCCTGAAAATGCAGTAACAGCATTCAATAGAAACAATGCAACGGATAAGAGAACATCGCATGAAACAGCCCAATCCATTCAAAAGCTACCTAATCGCCCTATTACTCCTTAGCCCCTTTATCGCCCAAGCCAACCCCATTATTCCCAATTCCGTTGCACCCCACCCTACCGCACCCAAACCCATAGCACCAATTACAGCAAATCCCACCACTTCACTACGCGCAACCTCCCCATTTCTCCCCTATATTCCACAAATCGGACCAGATGGTAGGCTGGTTATTCCTACTACTCCTCTACTCCCCCGCTACCCAACTAAT
>CAJPSG010000110.1 GCA_905373195.1 Kingella oralis | reverse complement strand
CTTTGCCGAGCGCGAATTGATGGAAGGCAACGCCAAAATCATCAAACTCATCGCCCGCGACGAAGCCCTGCATCTCACCAGCACACAACACATGCTCAACCTGATGCGCGGCGGCGCAGAAGGCGCGAAATGGGCGGAAATTGCCGCCGAGTTGCAAAACGAATGCTTCGAACTCTTCAAAAAAGCCGCCGAGCAAGAAAAAGAATGGGCGCAATATCTGTTTAAAGACGGCAGCATGATAGGCTTGAACAAAGACATCCTGTGCCAATACGTTGAATACATCACCAACGCCCGCATGCTTGCCGTGGGTTTGCAGCCGGCGTTTGAAAAAGCCACGCAAAACCCGATTCCGTGGATTAACACCTGGCTCTCGTCCGACAACGTGCAAGTTGCGCCGCAAGAAGTGGAAATCTCGTCTTACCTGATTGGGCAAATTGATGCCGAAGTCAAAACCGAAGATTTGGAAGACTTTGAACTGTAAACAAGCAGACAATAGGCAGCCTGAAACCCATTTTCAGGCTGCCTCCGTTAGCGCATTCACTTGATAGCCACTCCCATTTTGCATACAATCCCGCGTTTTGCAAAAATCAACAGAAAGCCCACACATGGCAGCATACAACACCCAAAAAGTTCTCACCGTACACCATTGGACCGATGCCTATTTCAGCTTCACCTGCACGCGCGATGAAAGCCTGCGCTTTGAAAACGGGCAATTCGTGATGATTGGCGTAATGGGCGACAACGGCAAACCCATCATGCGCGCATACAGCATCGCCAGCCCCAACTGGGAAGAACATTTAGAATTTTTCAGCATCAAAGTGCAAGATGGCCCGCTCACCAGCCGCTTGCAGCACATCCAAGTGGGCGACGACATCTTCATCAGCAAAAAGCCCACGGGTACACTCATCGCCAGCGACCTGAACGAAGGCGGCAAACACCTCTATTTATTATCAACAGGCACAGGGCTTGCCCCGTTTTTAAGCATCACGCGCGACCCCGATATTTACGAGCAATTTGAAAAAGTGATTCTGGTGCACGGCGTGCGCCACAAACAAGATTTAGCGTATTACGACCATTTCACGCGCGATTTGCCCAACCACGAATTTCTCGGCGAAATGGTGCGCGAAAAACTGATTTACTACCCCGTAGTCTCACGCGAACCCTTTGAACACCACGGGCGTTTAACCGACCTGATGAAAAGCGGCAAACTGTTTGACGACATCGGCCTGCCGCCCATCAACCCCAAAGACGACCGCGCCATGCTCTGCGGCAGCATGCCGATGAACGCCGACACTTCCGCCATACTAGACAGCTTCGGCTTAGTTGGCTCGCCCAAAACAGGCGTGCGCGGCGATTATCTGATTGAACGCGCCTTTGTAGAACAATAATTTTTTGCTCATTAGGCAGCCTGAAAACCATAATCCGTTTTCAGGCTGCCTAAAACACACCTCATTACTATAACTATGGCACAACGCTCCAAATCCTCCCCCGCATGGCTGCACGAACACGTTAACGACCCCTACGTTAAACGCGCCCAAAAAGACGGCTACCGCGCCCGCGCCGCCTATAAACTGTTAGAAATAAACGAAAAAGACAAGCTCATCAAACAAGGCACGGTTTTAGCCGATTTAGGTTCTGCCCCCGGCAGCTGGTCGCAAATTGCCGCCAAACTGGTAGGCAAAACAGGCAAAGTATTCGCGCTAGACATTCTGCCAATGGACGCGCTCGACGGCGTGGATTTTATCCAAGGCGATTTTCGTGAAGAAGCCGTGTTGGCCGAGTTTGAACGCCTGCTGGATAACCGCGCGCTAGACCTTGTAATTTGCGATATGGCACCCAATATGTCGGGCAACGACACCATAGACCAAGCGCGGAGCTTTTATTTGTGCGAACTGGCGTTAGATTTCGCCCGCGAACATTTGAAAACAGGCGGCGCGTTTTTGGTGAAAGTGTTTCAAGGTTCGGGCTATCAAGAATACATGGCTGCCATGCGCGAAGTGTTCGGCACGGTGCAAACGCGCAAACCCGATGCCTCGCGCAATCGGTCTAGTGAGATTTATTTATTAGGCAAGAATAAACGCTAAGGCAGCCTGAAAAATACTCTACAATCCCTTTTCATTTTTCTCATCAATAGGAGTTTGTTTCTGTGGGAAGCAACTTAAAAAACCTCGTTGCAGGGGCGATTTTATTTTTGGGCATCGCCTTTGGCGTGCAGTATATGCGCGAAACCAAAGTGGATAACCAGCAAATTGAATATTCTCAATTTATCCAACAAGTTAAAGCAGGGCAAATCAGCAGCCTGAATATTGAAGGCTCGCCGATTGGCTACGAAATCAAAGGCGAGCGCAAAGACAAAACCACGTTCAAAACCAACGCACCAATGGACGACAATTTGGTAACGCTGCTGGTGGACAACAAAGTGCGCTTTAAAGTTACACCCGAGGAGAAACCGGGCGTTTTAAGCAGTTTGTTTATGAGCCTGCTGCCCGTGCTACTGTTGATTGGCGCGTGGATGTGGTTTATGCGGATGCAAGCGGGCGGCGGCAAAGGCGGTGCGTTTTCGTTTGGCAAAAGCCGCGCCAAGCTGCTGGATAAAGATGCCAACACGGTGAAATTTGCCGATGTGGCAGGCTGCGATGAAGCCAAAGAAGAAGTGCAGGAAATTGTGGACTACCTCAAAGCCCCCGACCGCTATCAAAGCCTAGGCGGGCGTGTGCCGCGTGGCATTTTGCTGGCAGGCAGCCCAGGCACGGGCAAAACCTTGCTCGCCAAAGCCATTGCGGGCGAGGCGGGCGTGCCGTTTTTCAGCATTTCGGGTTCGGATTTTGTGGAAATGTTTGTGGGTGTGGGTGCAAGCCGCGTGCGCGATATGTTTGAGCAAGCTAAGAAAAACGCGCCGTGCATCATTTTTATTGACGAGATTGATGCGGTCGGTCGCCAACGCGGCGCAGGCTTGGGTGGCGGCAACGATGAGCGTGAGCAAACGCTGAACCAATTGCTGGTGGAAATGGATGGCTTTGAAAGCAATCAAACCGTGATTGTGATTGCCGCGACCAACCGCCCCGATGTGTTAGACCCCGCGCTGCAACGCCCCGGGCGGTTTGACCGCCAAGTGGTGGTGCCGCTGCCCGATATTCGCGGGCGCGAGCAGATTTTGAAAGTGCACGCGCAAAAAGTGCCACTGGATGAAAGCGTGGATTTGGTATCGCTGGCGCGTGGCACACCAGGTTTTTCGGGCGCGGATTTGGCGAATTTGGTGAACGAAGCTGCGCTGTTTGCGGGTCGCCGCAATAAAGTAAAGGTGGACCAAAGCGATTTTGAAGATGCAAAAGACAAAATCTACATGGGTCCTGAACGCCGCAGCATGGTGATGCACGAAGACGAAAAACGCGCCACCGCCTACCACGAAGCGGGGCACGCGATTGTGGCGGAAAGCCTGCCGTTTACCGACCCTGTGCACAAAGTAACCATTATGCCGCGCGGACGCGCGCTGGGCTTGACTTGGCAGTTGCCCGAGCGCGACCGCATTTCTATGTACAAAGACCAAATGTTGAGCCAGTTGGCGATTTTGTTTGGCGGGCGCATCGCCGAGGATATTTTTGTGGGACGCATTTCTACAGGCGCATCCAACGACTTTGAACGCGCCACGCAAATCGCCCGCGATATGGTTACGCGCTATGGCATGAGCGAGCGCATGGGCGTGATGGTGTATGCGGAAAACGAGGGCGAAGTGTTTTTGGGGCGCAGCGTTACCCGTTCGCAAAATATTTCCGAGAAAACGCAGCAAGATGTGGATGCCGAAGTGCGCCGCATTTTGGACGAGCAATACGCCGTTGCTTATCAAATTTTGAGCGAAAACCGCGACAAAATGGAAACCATGTGCAAGGCGTTGGTGGAATGGGAAACCATTGACCGCGACCAAGTGCTGGAAATCATGGCGGGCAAGCAGCCCAGCCCGCCCAAGGATTACAGCCATAATGTGCGCAATGGCGGCGATGTGATTGATGGCGTGGAATTTGAAACGCTGCCCGAAGTGGATGAAGCCGAGAAAGCAGTAAACTTGGTAAAACCGCAGCCTGAAACGGCAAATAATGCGGCAGATGAAGCCAAGCCAGCCGCTGAACAAACGCAAGCAGTTGCGCCATCCGATAACGGCGAAGAGCCGAAAGATAAAGCCTAACGCCGATAAAAGGCAGCCTGAAAACGAGTAAAGCGCGTTTCAGGCTGCCTTTTTGAGTATAATGCAGCGTTTGTTTGGCAGCCTGAAAAGCCGCCCGCGTTCTCATTATTTCAAAGCATTGATTATGAAAAAATTATCTCTTGTTGCCGCGCTATTGCTTACCGCGTGTAGCAGTCCCTCGCCCACACAATATTACCAACTGCCCGATAGCGCGTTCAGGCTGCCCGCCCAAAGCAACCCCGCGCGCAACATCGGCGTGAACATCGTGCTTGCCGCGCCCATCAATGGCGACAGTCTGCTCTACCAAAGCGATGAACACACGCTCACGTTTGCGCAAAACAACCTGTGGGCATCGCCGCTAGACCAAGCCCTTGCCCGCGCGTTGGCAAACAAACTCAACGCATCTGGCAGCCTGAAATACCAACCCGCCGATGCGGGCAACCCGCAGCTTACGGTGTACATTGACCGCTTCCAAGGCAGCTATCGCGGCGAAACCGAAATCAGCGGCTATGCCCGTTGGCAAAACGGCACACAAATCCCGTTTCACGTTATCACACCGCAGCAAGGCGATGGCTACGCCGCCATGCTCAACAGCTTGGACAACGGCTTGGCAACGGTTGCCCGACAGATTGCACGCTAACATCGCTAATATACGGCAGCTTGAAAACGGCTTGTTCACATCATCGCGCGAAACGGTTTTTCAGGCTGCCTTTGCGCGGTTTGCCTGAGGCAGCCTGAAAATCCATAAGTGCAAACCCTGCCGCCCTTTTCAGGCTGCCTTTGGTGGTTGCCCTTGGTAACAAGTTTGCAAACATTGCGCTGCCGCCCCGCTCGGGCAGCCTGAAAACCCAAAGGCAGCCTGAAACGCTGTTTACCCGCCCTGCCCTTTTCAGGCTGCCAAACAAACGCTGCATTATACTCAAAAAGGCAGCCTGAAA
>CAJPSG010000109.1 GCA_905373195.1 Kingella oralis | reverse complement strand
CCCTGCGCAGCGACCAAAGCCCCGTGTGGCACATCCAAAAACTCTCGCCCGAAGCCCGCGAGCAGGAAATACGCAATTTTTTGGGCGGATTTTTGTTTGCAGGCGAGATAGCAACCGCGCCGATTGCGCCGTTTTCGGGCGGCGAAAAAGCACGCCTCGCGCTGGCGATGCTGGTGTGGCAAAAGCCCAATCTGCTGCTATTAGACGAGCCGACCAACCATCTGGATTTGGATATGCGCCACGCGCTCACCCTCGCGCTGCAAAGTTTTGAAGGCGCATTGATTTTGGTGTCGCACGACCGCAGCCTGATTGAAGCCACCACCGACCAATTTTTGCTGATAGACCAAGGCAGCCTGAAAACCTTTGACGGCGATTTAAACGACTACCGCGCATGGCGGCTGGCACAAGAAAACGCCACCGCCGCGCCCGCCCAATCCAACCAGTCGCAAAGCCGCAAAGACACCAAGCGACAAGAAGCGCAAATGCGCCAAGAACGCGCCCGCCGCACCAAGCCTGTGCAGCAAAAAATCGCGCAAGCCGAAAAAGAAATCGCCGCGCTCACCGCCGCGCAGCAGCAATGTGAAGCCATACTGTCGCAAGAAAGCATCTATCAACCTGAAAACAAAGCCAAATTGCAAGAAACATTAGCAAAGGTAAACGAAATTAAAGTAAAATTAACAAAATTTGAAGAAGACTGGCTGCAATGGCAAGAAGATTTGGAAACCATTAACAAACAAATCGATAGCGAGTTTCAGGCAGCCTGAAAAAGGACTTGTAAACATGAAAAAAGCACTTTTAACCAGCATTGTTTTATTCACCCTATCGCAAGGCGCGTTTGCCGAAATTTACAGCTGCGGCGAAGGTTGCTACACATCCAACCCCAAAAAAGGCAGCGGCAAAGCCGATTTGGGCAACAAAATCGGTAGCTACACCAGCGTGAAGCATCATTACGATGCGCCCGTTGATACTTCGCGCAGCACATCCGTTGCTTCGCGCAGCAGCTACCGCCCTAGCGGTGGCGCAGCCCCCGCGCGTAGCGTGCCCGTTGCCAATATGCAACCTGCCATGCCCACCGTGCCCAAACTCAGCAGCGCGCGCGCCAACGGACGGCGCACCATCTTGGAACAAGAGTTGAACAACGAGCGCAACGCCCTTGCCCAAGCCAAGCAAAACCTCGCCGATGGGCGCATCGTGAAAGGCGCAAACGACACCAACCGCGATGCCCGCATTCGCCAGCTAGAAAGCGCGGTGTTAGACCGCCAGCAAAACATCCAAGCCTTGCAGCGCGAGTTGAGCCGCATGTAGTTTCAGGCTGCCCCAATCCGCCCGCATTACCCAAGCCTTTGCAAACCGCCCCCCGCGTTTGTAAAGGCTTTATTAATGGAAAATAAAAATTTTTAACGCTATAATGCGCCACTTTATTTGCCGCCCAATCCACCGAAACGCCATGAAAAAACTTGTTCCATTTATCGCCGTAAGCGCACTTTCCGCCTGCGGTTTTCACCTAAAAGGCACCTACGCGCACGACCATCTGCCTGAACAAAAATGGTATATCTCGGGCGGGCAGTTGCAAAAACCGCTGGAAAACGCCATACGCCACGCCTCGGGCAAACCCGTTGCCCAAAGCCAAGCCCAAGCCGAATTGCGCGTAACCAGCTTTGACAACAAACGCGACATCTACACCATCACCCGCGCCGCCAAGCTCAATGAATACTTGTTTACCCTGCGCGTAACCGCCCAAGCCTATCGCAACAACCAACCTTGGGGCGCGCCGCTGATTGCCAATGTGCGCCGCACCATGCCGTATTCGGACGGCTTAACGCTGGGCAAAGACGAAGAAACCAACACCATTTGGCGCGATATGCACAACGATGCCGCCGAACAAATCGTGCGCCAGCTTGGCTTTTTGAACCCATCATCGCCCGCGCAAGCCGCCAGCGAGCCTCAGCCATAATGCCCCAGCTTGACATCAACCAGCTTTCAGGCAGCCTGAAAAGCACATTGCAGCCGCTTTACGTTATCCACGGCGAAGAAGATTTGCTGCGCATTGAAGCGTTAGACCACATCCGCGCCGTAGCCAAGCAACGCGGCTATTTAAACCGCGAAAGCTACACCGCAGAAAGTGCCAGCTTTGACTGGAACGAAGTGTTAGCCAATGCCGACAGCGCAGGCTTGTTTGCCGATTTAAAACTTCTGGAAATTCACATCCCCAGCGGCAAAGTGGGCAAAAATGGCGGCGAAGCCTTACAGCAGTTGGCAGAAAACCTGCCGCGCGACACGGTAACGCTGATTGTGTTGCCCAAACTAGAACGCGCCCAAACCCAAGCCAAATGGTTTACTGCGCTCAGCAAACACGGCGTGATGCTGGAAGCCAAAGCCGTGAACGCCAACGCCTTGCCCGCGTGGATTAACACGCGCTTGCAGCAACACGGCTTGGAAGCCGAAGCCGCCGCCGTTGCCCTGTTTGCCGAACGGGTGGAGGGCAATTTGCTCGCCGCCAAACAAGAAGTGGACAAACTTGCGCTGCTGTTCCCGCAGGGGCATTTAATCAGCATTCAAGACGCGCAAGAGAGCATTGCCAATGTGGCGCGGTTTGATGTTTTTCAGCTTGCCGCCGCGTGGATGAGCGGCAACGTGCGCCGCACCGCCCATTTGTTAGACGGATTGGCTGCCGATGATGAAGAGCCTGTTTTGCTGCTGTGGGCGATTGCCGAAGATGTGCACACGTTGATACGGTTGAGCGCGGCACTCAAACAGGGCAAAACCGTGCAAGCCGTGCGCAACGAATTGCGCTTGTGGGGCGATAAGCAACAATACGCCAGCCAAGCCGCCGCGCGTTTAACCGCGCCACGCTTAATAGACGCGCTGAAAACCTGCGCACAAATTGACCGCCAAATTAAAGGCGCGGAAACAGGTGATGCGTGGGCGACCTTGCGCCAGCTGGTGATGCAGTTGGCAACATAAGGCAGCCTGAAACGCAGTTCAGCGTAGCTAAAACGAGTCATGCGCGTTTCTGCGAAGCAAACCAAAGGTGGCAGCAAAGTAAACACCGTAAACAAGATTTTCAGGCTGCCTCAACGTGATGATTAAGGATAACGGAATAGGGCGCATAACCTGCACCGCGTTCATCCATAATGCTGCCGACCAGCATTTGCGCTTCGTCAAATTGCAGTCTTGGGCTTTCAGGCTGCCGCTTCATATTCTCATAGGCAGCCTGAAAACCATTTTCGCTGCTATCTGGGCTTTACAAGAACGCACCGTATTGATTTTCAGGCTGCCTCCTACCTATTCAATAGGCAGCCTGAAAACACCAAATATCATTTCAGGCTGCTTATTCGCAGCACAAAGGCAGCCTGAAGCCCACCTCAACCCCTTTCGCAACACAAGGAACACATCATGGATAGAAAACGCGCCGTCATTATTTGGCTAATTATGGCAATCGCCATCGGCTTGATTGCCTACCTTTCAGGCGCAAGCCCCATTATCGCCGCCCTCATTGGCGTGGCAACCGTTGCCGCTATCGTAGGCATCGCCACAGGCACCGTTTATTGGAAACAAAAAAAGCTGATTGACAACGCCGCCCGTTTCAACATTGACCTCAAAGCAGGCAAAATCAACCCAGCCGATTTGCGCCGAATGTATTTTTCAGGCGGCAAAGACCGCAAAGATGCCCTGTTTATCGCCAGCCAAGCCATGCGCTGCTCGGTGCAAGAAGCCGAAAAACAACTGAGCGCACGCATCAGCAAGCAAGCCGCCAACCAAGAAATGATGAAGCAACAACGCCAGCACGGCGGCAAACGCAAAGCAGGACGACCACGCTAACCCCCCTTTTCAGGCTGCCTAATCCAAGATTGCACAGGCAGCCTGAAAACTTTTCGCCCCCATCGCTTGAAATATCCCCCAGCAGCCCCATTTGCTGCCCCACTTATTTCCCAATACAAGAGAACATCATGGCAAGAAAAAAATCTCAACACATCACATTGCCCACGCTGCCCCTGCGCGACATGGTGGTTTACCCACACATGGTGCTGCCCCTGTTTGTGGGGCGCGCCAAATCCGTTGCCGCGCTCAACGCCGCGATGACAGCCGACCAAACCGTTTTCCTGCTCGCGCAAAAAAATGGCAACGATGAAGACCCCAGCGCAAACGATTTGCACGAAACAGGCACCATCGCCGAAATCCTACAAGTTTTAAAACTGCCCGATGGTACGGTTAAAGTGTTGGTGGAAGGCAAACAACGCGCCAGCGTGAACGCCCTGCAAGACACAGGCGAATTATTTGAAGCGCAAGTAACCGTGTTAGCCGACAGCATCGCCGCGCCCGCCGACCAAGAAGCCCTGCGCCGCAGCCTGCTATCGCAATTTGACCAATACACCAAACACCACAAAAAAATCCCTGCCGAAGTGCTCGCCAGCATTCAAGAAATTGAAGACAACAGCCGCCTCGCTGACACCATCGCCGCCCATTTGCAACTCAAATTAGAGCAACGCCAAAAACTGCTGGAACTGGCAGACGTGGGCGAGCGCATGGAATTTTTGCTGGCGCAAATTGAGGGCGAGTTGGAAATTTCTCAGCTGGAAAAACGTATTCGCGGCAAAGTGAAACGCCAAATGGAGAAAAACCAGCGCGATTATTATCTCAACGAGCAGATTAAGGTCATCCAAAAAGAGCTCGGCGAAGAAGACGAAAAAGGCGAGCTAGACAAGCTGGAACAGCAAATCAAATCCGCAGGCATGAGCCAAGAGGGCGAAGAAAAAGCCCTGAGCGAGTTGAGAAAACTCAAAATGATGCCCGCCATGTCTGCCGAAGCCACCGTGATTCGCAACTACATTGAAACGCTGCTGGAATTGCCATGGAAGAAAAAAACGCGCGTTAGCAAAGACTTAACCAAAGCTGATTTGGTGCTCAACGAAGACCACTACGGCTTGGAAAAAGTCAAAGAGCGCATTTTGGAATATCTTGCCGTGCAAAAACGCACCGATAAGCTGAAAGGTCCAATTTTGTGCTTGGTTGGGCCACCGGGGGTGGGCAAAACGTCGCTGGGCGAGAGCATCGCCAAAGCCACAGGGCGCAAATACGTTCGCATGGCGTTGGGTGGCGTGCGCGATGAAAGCGAGATTCGTGGGCATCGCC
>CAJPSG010000108.1 GCA_905373195.1 Kingella oralis | reverse complement strand
GCTATTGCTGCATTTGGGCGGCGGCGTGGGCGCGGTGGTATTGGGCGCGCGCGCGTTGGTGGAAGGCGGTTTACAAAGCCTGCCGCATTTGGCGTTTGCAGGCGGCGCGTTGATTGGCGATTGCGCGGGCTTTTTGAATGTGCCGCGCATTAAGGGTTCGCACACGGCGATGAAATCGGCAATGCTGGCGGCAGAAGCTATTTTCCCCTTGCTAGACGATTTGGGCGATAGGCAGCCTGAAAGTGGTAAACAAGCCGATGAATACGAAAAATTGTTTCAAAACAGTTGGCTGTATCAAGAATTGCATCAGGCGCGCAATATCCGCCCCGCGTTTAAATGGGGCTTAATCCCCGCGATGATTTATTCGGGCTTGGAGCTTTATCTCTTCAAAGGGCGCGCGCCGTGGACGATTAAGCACCACGGCACCGACCACGGCAGCCTGAAAAAAGCCGCCGCCTGCCAGCCGATTGATTACCCCAAGCCCGATGGCAAGATTACGTTTGACCGACTCAGCAGCGTGCAGCTGGCGAATGTGGCGCATGAAGAAAACCAGCCTGCGCATCTGCGCCTGCGCCATCCGCGCTTGATGCTGGATGTGAACGCGGAGGAATACGCCTCGCCCGAAACGCGCTATTGCCCCGCGGGCGTGTATGAAATCGTGCAGGAAAACGGCGCGGCGCGGTTGCACATTAACGCGGCAAACTGCGTGCACTGCAAAACCTGCGACATCAAAGACCCCACGCAAAACATTGAATGGACTTGCCCCGAAGGTGGCGGCGGAGCGAATTATGGGGCGATGTGATGGGGATTGAGTTTGCCCAGTGATAAAAGGCAGCCTGAAAACGTGTTTTTCCGTTTTCAGGCTGCCTTTGTTGCCATCATCGCGTCAGCTTGCCCACCAGCCACGCGCCCAATACCACCGCGCCCACGCCGCCGCCCAAATGCAGCAATAGCGCGGTAAACATATTTTGCCATTGCTGGCGTTGGCTTAACTGTACCAATTCAGCGGCGAAAGTGGAAAACGTGGTTAAGCTGCCGAGCAAGCCAGTAATCAGGAACAGTTTGATGTTGGTGGACAGATTGAGCGCGAGTGTTGCACCAATGGCAAAGCAGCCCAGCAGGTTTGCCAACAGCGTGCCTAGCGGCAATGCTGCCCAGCTGGGGTTAAACCATGCGGCAAGCTGCCAGCGGATAAGCGCGCCGATGATTGCGCCTGCGGCGATGTAGAAGGGTTGGGGCATTTTCAGGCTGCCTTTTAGAAATCAAACTCGCCTTTGTCGCGTAAATCGTTTTCAAGAACGGCTAATCTATAACCCAGCCTAAACACCTCATCAATGTTATTTTCGCTGGCTTGAATAGTTGCAAGATTCAATTCATCTTCAATTTCAGAAATAATTTCAAAATAAACATGAGCGTGAGGGCTTTCGTTATACTCCTTTACTGCTTGTTCCAATATGTTTAAATCCATAACCATAACATTAAATGTTATTTTCTCTGTATTCATTTTATCTATTTCCTATTGTTGAATAGCGTGTGCTACACCTTCAAACTCGCCTCAAAATGTTCCAACATCGCCAGTTCAAACGCACTAAACCCCGCCTGCTCCCGCGCTTCCAGATTAACGTGCCCACGAAAAATAAACATATCGTAGCGGCGCAGTAGGCGGCGGAACAGCTCTTGCGGGTCAAGATTGCGCTCGCGGCAAAGATACTGATACCAATGGTTGCCAAAGCGCACATGCCCCACTTCGTCGCGGTAAATAATATCCAGCACGGCGCAGGTTTCCGCATCGCCGCGCTGCGCCACTTTGGCGCGAATGGCTGGGGTAACATCCAGCCCTCGCGCTTCCAGCACGCGCGGCACCAATGCCATCCGCAGCAAAGGGTCGTAAGCCGTTTTGTATGCCATGTCCCACAAATGCGCGTGCGCGGTGAAGTCGCCGTAGTCGTAGCCATGTGCGTTCAGCCGCGCGCGCATCAGCGCAAAATGTTCGCATTCCTCTTTGGCGACTTGCAGCCAGTTTTCGGCAAACGGCGCAGGCAGCGTGCGAAAGCGATACGCCGCATCCAGCGCAAGGTTAATCGCGTTAAATTCAATGTGGGCAATTGCGTGTAACATCGCCGCGTAGCCTTCTGTTGTGCTGGTTTTGCGCTTGTCCACCGCCGTGGCGGGCACCAGCTCGGGGCGCGCGGGGCGACCTGCGATTTGAATATCGCGCACAGGGCTGTCGTTCACGATTTTCAGGCTGCCTGCTTGATATTGTTGAGACAACGCCAGCGTTTGTTCGCATTTGCGCGTGGGGTCGGTTTCGCGCAGAGCGTGTTCCAGTTGCGTATAAAAATGAGCCATGATTTAAAATTGGGTAAACCAAAATGAATTTTGTTGTTTGAATTGAATGGGTTATCGCGCATCATGCGCTTTACACAGCGTGAAAGGCTTTTCAGGCTGCCTGAAAGTAACTAATATCCGCGCTGCTTGTTAGAACCTGCAAATAGTGAATGTAGGTTTTTGTATTGTAACGCAACTACTATAAGGACTAAATGATGAAAACTTGGAAAACCCTATTTGCCGCTGCCTTGTTCACCGCGTTTGCCGTCCAAGCGCAAGCGGGCGCGATTGATGCGCTGAAAAAGTTTAACGATGATGCCGACGGCATCAGCGGCTCGTTCACGCAAACTGTGCGCAGCAAAAAGAAAACGCAAACCAGCTCGGGCAGCTTCAAAATTTTGCGCCCTGGCTTGTTCCGCTGGGAATACACCAAGCCTTATCAGCAAACGATTGTGGGCGATGGCAAAACCATTTGGCTGTATGACGTTGAATTAAAACAAGTTACCAAGTCTGACCAAAACCAAGCCATTGGCGACAGCCCCGCCGCCATTTTGTCTAACAAAACCGCGCTGGATGCCAGCTATTCGCTCAAAGAAGACGGCAGCAAAAACGGTGTGGATTATGTGCTCGCCACGCCCAAGAAAAACAACGCGGGCTATCAATTTATCCGCATCGGCTTTAAAGGCGACACGCTGGCGGCGATGGAGTTGAAAGACAGCTTCGGCAACCAAACCAACATCAGCTTTGGCGGCGTGAACACCAACGCCCATTTATCGCGCGGCGCGTTTACGTTTACTCCGCCCAAAGGCGTGGATGTGTTGAGCCAGTAGTGTGAAGTTGATTTTCAGGCTACCTATTCGGGGATGGATAGGCAGCCTGAAAAGCGTTGTACGCCGATGTTTCATTTCAGGCTGCCTATTGATAACACGAATAGGCAGCCTGAAAACCATCTCGCCGCGGCAAAACCTTTATAATCGCGTTTTCTTGTTCACTCACGATTGCCCGCTATGAAATGGTTTTCCCGCCCCGCTGTTATCCTGAAAACGCTGTATCGCTATGGTTTAGCCGATATGGTTACGCCGCATATCCGCCTGCGCTGGTTGCAAAAGCTGGCGTTGCGGCTGCCCAAATCGCAGCAGTTTGCGGGCGAGCCGTTGCCCGTGCGGCTGCGGCTGGCTCTGGAAAGCCTAGGGCCGATTTTTGTGAAGCTGGGGCAGGTGCTTTCCACGCGCCCTGATTTGCTGCCGCCTGATTATGCGGCGGAGCTGGCGAAGTTGCAGGATAAAGTGCCGCCGTTTGATGCGGCGTTGTCGCGGCGGCAGATTGAAGTGTCGCTGGGGCGACGGATTGATGAATTGTATGCAGAATTTGGCGACGAGCCTGTGGCAAGCGCATCCATTGCGCAGGTGCATCGGGCGCGGCTGTTTAGCGGCGAAGCAGTGGCGGTGAAGGTGTTGCGCCCCAATTTGTTGGGCGTGATTGAACAGGACTTGGCGCTGATGCGCTTTGCGGCGACGTGGATTGAGCGGGTGTTTGCAGATGGCAAGCGCTTGAAGCCGCGCGAGGTGGTGGCGGAGTTTGATAAATATTTGCACGACGAATTGGATTTGATGCGCGAGGCGGCAAACGCCAGCCAGCTGGGGCGGCAGTTTGCGGGCAGCGATAAGTTGATTGTGCCTCAGGTGTTTTTTGATTATTGCAGCCGCGAAGTGCTCACGATTGAATGGATGGACGGCACGCCGATTTCGGATATAGGCAGCCTGAAAGCGCAAGGCATTGATTTGAAACAGCTGGCGCGTTATGGCGTGGAGATTTTTTTCACGCAGGTGTTCAACAACGGCTTTTTCCACGCCGATATGCACCCCGGCAATATTTTGGTGGCGGCGGATGGGCGCTATATCGCGCTGGATTTTGGCATTGTGGGCAGTTTGACAGATTACGATAAGCGATATTTGGCGATTAACTTTTTGGCGTTTTTTAACCGCGATTATCATCGCGTGGCAACGGCGCATATTGAAAGCGGCTGGGTGCCGCCTGATACGCGGGCGGAGGATTTGGAGGCGGCGGTGCGCACGGTGTGCGAGCCGATTTTTAACAAGCCGTTGTCGCAGATTTCGTTTGGCTTGGTGTTGATGCGTTTGTTTGAAACCAGCCGCCGCTTTAATGTGGAAATTCAGCCGCAGCTGGTGTTGCTGCAAAAAACGCTGTTGAATATTGAGGGCTTGGGGCGACAGCTAGACCCTGATTTGGATTTGTGGCAAACGGCAAAACCGTTTTTGGTGAAATGGATGGACAGCCAGATTGGCGTGCGCGCATTGCTTAAAAATTTGAAGGATGAAGCACCCGATTGGGCGGAGATTTTGCCCAGCTTGCCGCGCAAAGTGGCGGCGTTGGTGGACGAGAAAAAACAGGATGAAATGCGGCAGGCAACGCTGCATTTGATTCACAGCCAGCGGCGGCAGAATTTTTGGCTGGGGGTGATTGCGCTGGTGTTGGCGTTGATGTTGGTGTTTAAGTGATGTGGATAGTTAGGCAGCCTGAAAAGGGGTAGAACCGTTTTCAGGCTGCCTTTTTATTCCAGCGAGCGCACGGCTTGCACGCAAGCCGTAGGGGGCGCGGGTTGGCGTTTCAGGCTGCCCAAGCATTTGCGCCCGCGTTTGGGCATTCTAGGCAGCAGTAGGTCGGGCATTCATGCCCGACAAAATTTGAAAATAAAACGAGAGAATGTCGGGCATGAATGCCCGACCTACACGGCTATTTTGTGTTGCGTTTTAGGCTTTGCATGGGTTTCAGGCTGCTTTAATGGTTTGAGGCAGCCTGAAACGAGGTAGGGTGGAATGCAACGATGCTGGGCAATGGGTTGCTATAGTCG
>CAJPSG010000107.1 GCA_905373195.1 Kingella oralis | reverse complement strand
GCGTGCAAAAAGGCGATGAGGTCGTGGATGATGGGGGCGATGTCGGGCGTGTTGGGGCGGGTGAGAATGCCGATACGGTGGAATTTGCTGGGGGTCATGATGGGTAATGGGGAAAACAGGGGAGTAATTAGGCAGCCTGAAAACGGGGCGCGCTGATAAAACATGCTGTGCTTGTTTTGGCTTCGCCGAAACTCACTTCGTTCGTTTTCAGGCTGCCTTTGTGGCATAGGGCAGATGGATAAACAGCCATAGGCAGCCTGAAACGGCATTATGCGCGTTTTCAGGCTGCCTCAAATAAACGGACTCGCCTTCACCAAACACGCAATATGCGCTTTCGCGCTTTTGGCAAGGCTGGTGAGTTTGTAGCCGCCTTCTAACACCGAAACAATCCGCCCTTCGCTGTGGCGATTGGCAATCAGCATGATTTTTTGCGTAATCCATTCGTAATCGGCTTCGGTGAAATTCAGATGCCCCAAATCGTCGTTGCGGTGGGCATCAAAGCCTGCGGCAAAAAATATCATCTGCGGGCGAAAGCTGGCAAGGCGCGGCAGCCATTGGGCGCGCACCACGTCGCGAAACTCGTTGCTGCCATCGCCCGCTTTCAGCGGCGAGTTAATCACATTGGGGTTGCTGCCCGTAAACGGCACGCCGCTAAATGGATAAAGCGGATATTCAAACGACGAGAGCAGCATCACGCGCGGATCATCGCGAAAAATGTCTTCCGTGCCATCGCCGTGGTGTAAATCAAAATCCACAATCGCCACGCGCTGCAAGCGGTATTCGGCGATGGCGTGCATGGCAGCCACGGCAACATTGTTGATAAAACAAAAGCCTGCGGCTTTATCGGCATGGGCGTGATGACCGGGCGGGCGGATAGCGCAAAAGGCGTTTTTGGCTTGCTTTTTCATCACCATGTCCACCGCTTTAATGGCTGCGCCAGCGGCATGGCGGGCGGCGGCAAGCGTGTCGTGGCTTAAATAAGTGTCTTCTTCAATTTTCACCGTGCCATTGCTGGGAATTTGGTTTTCCAAGCTGTTCAAATACTTGCGGGTGTGCACGCGCGATAGCTGGATGTCGGTTACTTCGGGGGCTTCAATTTTTTGCAGCAAATGCCACAAGCCCGATTTGCGCAACACGCGCTCAATCGCTTCCAGTCGCTTCGGGCTTTCGGGATGCTCGCCGTTCACAAAATGGGCAAGGCAAGCGGGCGAAAATATCCACGCCGTGCGCCCCTTAATCGCCAGCAAGCGCAATAATTTGGCGCGCACAAAACGATATTGCCGCAGCATCAGCATCACGGGAAACGGCGGTTTTTCAGGCAAATGGCTTTTCAGGCTGCCTATTACACGGCGCAAGCGAATCCGCGCCCAGCGGGCGATTTTGTTGGCAAGGCGTTTCAGGCTGCCCAAGAGGGTTTTGCCGCGTGTTATCAGGTTCATGGGCTTAAACACGATGGCGTTCTATTTCAATGCCCACTTCGCGCACATCGGGCAACACGCCCGCCTTGCTCACGCGCAAACGCAGCTGCGGCGTGGGATAGTGTTCAAACACAAGCTGGGCAACGAATTCGGCAAGGCTTTCCAGCAATTTAAAATCGCAATCGGCAAGCTCTTGGCGGATAAGCTGGCACACTTCGCCATAATGAATGGTGTGTTCAATGTTGTCGTCTTGATGGCTGTTTTCAGGCAAAACAATGTCTAAATCCAAGATAAGCGTTTGTTTCTGCTGGCGTTCCCAGTCATACACGCCGATAAGCGTGTCGGCTTTCATGCCGTGTAAGAAAATTTTGTCCATTTACTTAAAGTTCCGTTAAAATATGCGTGATTTTTGTTATTGTAAACGAAAGGCGCGGTGTTTGTATGTTCTTATTCGCATTGATGATTGCGGTGTTGGCTTATCTAATCGGCTCTATTTCAGCCGCTGTGTTGGTGTCCAAAAAAATGAACTTGCCCGACCCCAAAACCTACGGCTCGGGCAACCCTGGCGCAACCAACGTGCTGCGCAGTGGCAACAAAAAAGCCGCCGCCTTTACCCTGCTGGGCGATGCGTTTAAAGGCTTGCTTGCCATCGGCTTGGCGCGTTGCTTAACCACTTGGCTGGGTTTGCCCGATTACACCGTAGGCTTGGCGGCGATTGGCGTGGTGCTGGGGCATATGTATCCCATTTTCTTCGGCTTTAAAGGCGGCAAAGGCGTGGCAACAGGCTTTGGCGTGATTTTGGCGATGTCGTTTTGGACGGCATTTTGGGTGGCGTTGATTTGGGCGGGGATTGCGTTTAAGTTCAAAAAATCTTCACTCGCCGCTTTGATTGCCGCCGCGTGTGCGCCGTTTACCGCGTTTATCGTGATGACCCATCCTTATCACCCAAGCTGGGGCTGGTCGTTGATGGTGGTGGCTGCGCTGGTGATTATGCGCCACCGCGACAACATCAAACGGATGCAAGCAGGCAACGAGCCTGATGTGGGCAACACCGCCGCGCCTGCCCAACCCGCCAACCCTGTTGCGCCTGTGGCTGAACCCGCCACGCAAAAAGTAGAACAAGTGTTGGTGTTGCAAAAAAACGCACACCGCTCGTAAACCCATTTTCAGGCTGCCTGAAAACATTGTTTAGGCAGCCTGAAATCTATTAAGGCAGCCTGAAACAAGGCTAACGGCTTTTCAGGCTGCCTATCAGCCCAAGCGCAAGCACATCTGCCCGCGCCATCAAACAAACCAACACCTCTTATCCCAACCAAAAATGCAAAGTAAAACCCTCCCCCAATGGCTCGCCCATTTAGAAACTGCCCACCCCACCACCATAGACATGGGCTTAACCCGCGTTACCCAAGTGAAAAACGCGATGAACCTTGCCCCAGCCTGCCCCGTGATTATCGTGGGCGGCACCAACGGCAAAGGCTCAACCTGCGCGTTTTTGTCGCACATCTACACCGCAGCGGGCTACAAAGTCGGCATGCTCACCAGCCCGCATCTGCTGCGCTTTAACGAACGCATCGCCATCAACAACCAGCCCGTGAGCGATGAAGACATTGTAGCCGCGTTTGAACGCATTGAAGCGGCGCGCGGCGATGTGTCGCTCACCTATTTTGAATTTAACACCCTAGCCGCCGTGGATATTTTCAGGCTGCATCAAGTGGACGTGATGATTTTGGAAGTGGGCTTGGGCGGGCGGCTGGATGCGGTCAATGTTTTTGATGCCGATTGCGCCATTGTTACCAGCGTGGATTTGGAACACCAAACCTATCTGGGCGACACGGTGGAGCAAATCGCCAAAGAGAAAGCAGGCATTTTCCGCGCAGGCAAGCCCGCCATTTTTGGGCAAGACCCCGCGCCGCATTCGCTGGGGCAACACGCCAAAAACATCGGCGCCAAGCTGTTGCAACTCAATCACCAATTTTCCTACCTTGCGCGCATTGATAGCTGGCAATGGCAAGCCAACAACGGCAGCCTGAAAATTGATTTACCGCTGCCTGCCTTGCAAGGCGCGTTCCAGCTCAACAACGCCGCTTGCGCCGTCGCCGCCGTGCAAATCATGCGCCAGCAGCTGCCTGTGAGCAACGAAGCATTGGCGCAAGGCATCGCCCAAGCGCAAAACACCGCGCGTTTTCAAATCATCCAACAGCAGCCTGAAATCATTTTAGACGTGGCGCACAACCCGCACGCCGCCCGCGCCCTTGCCAGCAGCCTCAACGCCCTGCCCGCCAAACGCACGATTGCCGTGTTCAGCATCCTTGCCGATAAAGACAGCGATGCCGTTATCAACACCCTGCAAGGCAGCATCGACGAATGGTACATCGCCCCGCTGGATTTGCCGCGCGGCATGACGCTCACCGCACTCACCGCCAAGCTGAAAAAACACAACATTCAAGCCATCCACCCCCACAACACCATTCAGGCTGCCTACACCGCCGCCTTATCGCAAGTTACGGAAAATGATAGAATAATTGTGTTTGGCTCGTTTCACACCGTAGCCGAAGTTTTAGGCGGCCTGAAAGACAAAGCAAACGCCAGCAACGCCCATTCCAGCGAAGCGGCAACCCAAGCCGCCGCCCAAGTATCATCAGAAAGACCCGAAAACATGAATCCCGAATCCCCCAACCCCGAGCACCACAACAACCAAGACGTGTTAGACGAATACGAACACCTGAAAAACAAAAACCGCCGTCGCCTCATCGGCGCAGGCGCGATTACCGTGTTGGCGGGGGGCTTGTTTGCCGCCGTTGCCAGCAATGGTCCCAAAGACAACATTGAGCCCAAAATGGCACAGCCGCAGCAGCAACAGCACGTTACCACCGAAGTGCTGCGCCCCAGCGGCGTTGCCCCGCAAACCGCGTCCACCGTACCCACTTTAACCGCCGCCGAAGCCAGCCGCCCTATTACGTCCAGCTCGCCCAGCGCGCGCGTGGTGAAACCTGTAACGCCGTTGGCGCAAAACAACACCAGCGCAAAAACACGCACGCCAACGCCAACCGCCACCCCCGCGCCCACGCTAGCCGATGCTGACAGCCAAGCCAGCCTTGCCGAGCAACGCCGTTTGCGCCGCGAAGAACAACGCAAAGCGCGTGAACAACGCCGTTTAGAGCAACAACAAGCGCGTGAAGAAGCCGCCCGCAAACGCGCCGAAGCCCGCCAAGAACGTGCCGAAGCCCGCGCCCGCGCCGAGCAAGAACGCATCGCCAAAGCCCGCGCCGATGAAACGCGCCGTAAACAAGCGCAAGAAGTAGTCGCCAAAGCCGAAGCCGAACGCGCCGCCAAACAAAAAGCCGCATTGGAACGCGCCGCCGAGCAAAAAGCCGCCACCGATGAAGCCCGCCGCGCCGAACGCGCCAAACTGTTGGCACAGCAAAAAGCCGCCGCCGAACGCACCGCGCAAGCCAAAGCCGCCGCGCCGAAAAAAGCCGACGATAAAGCTGCCAACAAAGCCGCGACACGGCAACCTGCGACCGAAGGAAGTCCTCGTGGGGAAAAAGCCGTAGCCAGCAAAGAAAAACGCGCCAGCGTGCAAGTGGGCGCATACCGCGACCTCAACGCCGCCAAAGCCGCGCAGCAAAAAATGAAAGGGCTGAACTATTCTTCATCTATTGAAGAAATCAACACCGATAAAGGCAAGGTTTATCGCGTGAAAACAGGCTCGTTCCCCAATAAATCGGAAGCCGAAATCGCCGCCAGCAAACTCAAAGCGCGTGGCTTGGGCGGGCATGATAAAGG
>CAJPSG010000106.1 GCA_905373195.1 Kingella oralis | reverse complement strand
AAAACAAACCATTGCGTGATTTCAACCAAGATTCCCGCCTACGCGGGAATGACGGCGTTTCTTGTATTTCAGGCTGCTGTTAGGGGTTTTGCAAAGGTTTCATCTTAGCAAATCAGTAATGCGATATTTAATAAGCAGTTTGGCGACGAGCCGTCGCCGCTCCATTTTAAGTTTCAGGCTGCCATTGGGGTTTTGCAAAGGTTTCAGCCTGAAAATCTGGTGGATTTGCTGAGAGACTTGGCGATAAAGCGCGAACTGCGGCGGGATAAAAATGGCGTGCGGGCAAAGCCGTTTCGCCGTCGCCACCGCCATTGCCGAGCGCAAGCCGTATTTGCGGGCTTCGTAGGACGCGGCGCAAATCACCGAGCGCGCGCCATCCCAAGCCACCACCACGGGCTTGCCGCGCAGTTGGGGTTGTTCGCGCAGTTCTACCGATGCGTAGAATGCGTCCATGTCTATGTGGATGATTTTGCGTGGGGTCATGGTGGGTATGGCGTGCAAAAGGCAGCCTGAAAATGGGATTTGGGTTTTCAGGCTGCCTTAGCATTAATTCAACCCAAAATCTACTAGCGTGGCGGTCGTGCAATAGAACATTCTTCTTCTATTGCAATACCACAATCGCTGTATTGAGCTGAACATTTCTCCATTACATCTCTTTGAGTTTCCCCTTGCTGCCGAGAAAATGAATAAACGGGATAATAACGGTTAAACCGATCTTTGCCAGAAGCCATACTTATACAGCCGTTACTGTATTACTTATACAGCCGTTACTGTATTCAAGATATATTTTACAAGGACTTGCATTTTCCTTTTTACAAAGCCGTAAAACTTTTTCTTTGGCTTCCCTTTTCGAGTTTATATTATAAACGGAGCTAAATCCGTGATTATTTATGGCACGAGCAACAGCTCCCCAACGGTCAGGCAACATCACAATTCTCGGGGGTGGGGGCGGCGGATTATACGTTGTTCCGTATTGTTGCTTATAAGAATCTTGCGCTTCCCCATAAGAACTATAAATGCCGCCATATCCTTGATAACCGCATTGCCCAGTTCCCTGTGCGGGATTACGAGCCAAAGCATTCGATGCTGCTAATAAAAATAGTGCAACCATAAAACTACGCTTAACCATTATTATTCCTTCCATTTTTATCGTTAATTTTTGATTGCTGGATTGCTCAAAGCCATTGGCTAACATTCTAATAAGCAACCAGTTACCCATCCTATATATGGGTTAAAGGCAGCCTGAAAAACAAGAAATGTCGTCATCTCCGCCTACGCAAGAACAACGGAAAATGGACTATTTTTATTGCATTGCAAAGGTTTCAGGCTGCCTTTACCCATCGCAATCAGCCGCGTTTAAACCATCTCCGCTTTCTCAATCACCACCGCTTCCACAGGCACATCATCGTGATAGCCCTTGCGCGTGGTCGCCACTTTTTCAATCGCGTCCACCACATCTTGCCCATCCACCACCTTGCCAAACACGGCGTAGCCCCATTCTTGCACCACATTGCGCCCGTGCAGCTCTTTGGCGCGGTGGTTCAGAAAATGGTTGTCTTTGGTGTTGATAAAAAATTGCGCGCTGGCAGAATGCGGCTCGGAAGTGCGCGCCATAGCGATGGTGTATTTGTTGTTGGGCAAGCCGTTGTGCGCTTCGTTTTCAATCGCGGCGCGGGTGGCTTTTTCGTTCATATCGGCCGTCATGCCGCCGCCTTGAATCATAAAGCCGTTAATCACGCGGTGGAAAATCACGCCGTTGTAAAAGCCGTCTTTCACATATTGCTCAAAGTTGGCGGCGGTGATGGGGGCTTTTTCGTGGTTCAGCTCAATGCTGATGATGCCGAGGTTGGTGTGCAGTTTAATCATGGTGTTTGTCCTTAAAGTGAGTGGAAGAAGAGGCAGCCTGAAACCCTTTTTCAAGCTGCCTTGGGGTTACTTAATAATACGAACCTTTTTGATTTCAATCGTTTGCACGGGCACATCGCCATGCCCCATTTTAAAGCCGGTGCGCGCTTTGGCGATTTTGTTGACCACATCCATGCCCTTGCTCACCTTGCCAAACACGGCGTAGCCATAGCCTTGCGCGGTGGGCGCGGTGTAGTCCAATGGCGTGTTATCGGCAACGTTGATGAAAAATTGGCTGGTGGCAGAATGCGGGTCGCCCGTGCGTGCCATGGCAATCGTGCCTGCGGTGTTTTTCAAGCCGTTCGCCGCTTCGTTGGCAATCGGCGCATCGGTGGATTTTTGCAGCATATCGGGCGTAAAGCCGCCGCCTTGAATCATAAAGCCGTCGATTACGCGGTGGAAAATGGTGCCGTTGTAGAAGCCTTTGTTGGCGTAGTTCACAAAATTCGCCACGGTTTTGGGGGCTTTTTGCTCGTCTAGGCTCAATTCAATGTTGCCCAGGTTGGTTTCAATCACGGCGCGGGTTTCGGCTTGGACGGCGAGGCTGGCTGCGCCAAACAGCGCGGATAACAAGATTTTGGAAGCGATGTTCACAGGATTTCCTTGTGCTTTGAAAAACGCGCATTTTATGTGAGATGCCCGATGCGGACAATTTCTAAATTTACATTTCGCCCGCGCTTTGAATAAAAACAGACAAAATTTAGCAAATATTGACATCTAGACGTTTTTTGTAAACTCCGCTATATTCGCGCCTTCGGTTGGTAACAGCAAGGCGTGGCGCACTCCCAGCCAGCCTTAACCGAAAATACGCTTCTCAAAAGGAATCGCTGCTGCCTGAAAATCAATAATCAAGGATAAAAAAATGACTGCTACACATACGCAGGCGCAGTTGCGCAACAACCCCTATAAAGTCGCCATCGCTTCTATGGTGGGCACGGCGATTGAGTTTTACGATTACTACATCTACGCCACAGCCGCCGTTTTGGTATTCAACACGCAATTTTTTGATAAATCAGACCACAATGTTGCCATTTTGTTGTCGCTTTCCACTTTGGCGCTGGCGTTTTTTGCCCGCCCGATTGGCTCGGCATTGTTTGGGCATTTTGGCGACAAGATTGGGCGCAAAAAAACGCTAGTGGCTTCGTTGCTCACCATGGGTTTGTCTACCGTGTGCATTGGCTTGCTGCCCACTTATGAGCAGATTGGCTTTTGGGCACCGCTGTTGTTGTGTCTTTGCCGCATTGGGCAAGGCTTAGGCTTGGGCGGCGAATGGGGCGGCGCGGCGTTGGTTGCCACCGAAAACGCGCCCGAAGGCAAACGCGCATGGTTTGGCACATTCCCGCAGCTGGGCGCGCCGATTGGTCTGTTTATGGCAAACGGCACGTTTTTCACCATTAGCGCGCTGGTTGGCCCTGATGAGCTGGTGAAATGGGGCTGGCGCATTCCGTTTGTGCTGTCGTTTGTGCTGGTGATTGTGGGCTTGTGGATGCGGATGACCTTGCATGAAAGCCATGTTTACCGCGAAGCTGAAGCGCAAGGCAGAACGCAAAACGCGCCGGTGAAAGAAGTGATTACCAAACACTGGAAACCGATTGTGCAAGGCACGTTCATTATGACGGCGACTTATGTGTTGTTTTATGTGATGACGGCGTTTGTGCAGGTGTATTCCAAAACCAAAGTGGGCGTTTCCCCATGGGGGCATCCGACCGGCTTGGGCATTCCTGCCAACACGTTCACGGGCTTTTTGCTGATTGCGGCGGTGATATTTGGCATTTCCATCAGCCTATCGGGCATCCATGCCGATAAGATTGGGCGGCGCCGTTATCTGCTGCTGGTTACGGCTGCGATTTTGGTATTTGGCTTGTGCATGCCGCTGTTTTTGACTAATGGCACGCCAATGTCGGTGCTGGCGTTTTTGCTGATTGGCATGGTGTTGATGGGCATGACGTTCGGTCCGATGGCGGCGCTGCTGCCCGAGCTGTTCCCTACCGAAGTGCGCTATTCGGGCGCATCGCTGGCGTATAACTTGGCGGCGATTGTGGGCGCATCCATTGCTACGATGGTGGCGATTGAATTGAATCTGCACTACGGCATTTTTGGCGTGGGCGCGTATTTGGCGGTGAACTGCGTGATGACGCTGATTGCGCTGTGGACAACGCATGAGACCAAGGATGTGGATTTGACGATGACGAAGTAGTCGCGTTGTCAATGATAAAAGGCAGCCTGAAAACGATGTGATGTTGTTTTCAGGCTGCTTTTTTGTGTGTTGGGGGTGGTGGGGTTTTGGTTTTCAGGCTGTCGTTGTGTTGAGCTGTCGTTGTGAACAATGCTTTTCAGGCTGCCCTTACTACCCCGCTTCGCCCCGCAACACGCGCTGCCGCCGTGTTTCCGCCATCACCATGCCTGCGGACACGGAAATATTCATGCTTTCCACCGTGCCAAACATGGGGATGGACACCAGCGCATCGCAATGCTCGCGCGTGAGCCGCCGCATGCCTTCGCCCTCGTTGCCCATCACCCACGCCACGCTTTCGGGGATGGCGTAGTGGAACAAGTCCGCTTCACCGCCCATGTCGGTGCCGACCACCCAGATGCCGTATTCTTTCAGCTCGCGCAGGGTGCGCGCCAAGTTGGTTACGGTGATATAGGGCACGGTTTCTGCCGCGCCACAGGCGACTTTGCTCACGGTGGCGTTCAGCCCCGCGCTTTTGTCTTTGGGCGCAATCACGGCGTGCACGCCCATGGCATCGGCGGTGCGCAGGCAAGCGCCGAGATTGTGCGGGTCGGTGATGCCGTCTAACACCAGCAAGAATGCGGGTTCGCGCAGGTTTTCCAACACATCTTCCAAGTGGACATGATTTTTGGATGCGTCAATAAAGCCCACCACGCCTTGATGGCGCGCGCCTTTGGCGATGGTGTTCAGGCGGTTTATGTCGGCAAAATGCACGCGCACGCGCTCGGCGGATGCTTTTTCCAGCACTTCGCGCGTGCGCGTGTCGTTTTTGTTTTCTAAAACATAAAGCTCAACGATGGATTTGGGGTTTTGCCACAAGCGGGCATTGATGGCGTGAAAGCCGTAAATTAGGCGTTGGTTGGACATGGGGGTTCCTTGTGGGATGGTTGGATTGTGGTTGGCGTGGTTTTCAGGCTGCCTTGATACAACGGTATAGGCAGCCTGAAAACGATGGTGCGCTGTTTTTAATCAAGGATGCTGGTTTTATTGCTGTGAATGACAAGTAGCATAGGTTAAAACTTTTGCAATCTATTCCTTCACCCGCTGGCGGGGGAAGGCTAGGATGGGGGTGGCTGTTTAACCTACCACCCCCTC
>CAJPSG010000105.1 GCA_905373195.1 Kingella oralis | reverse complement strand
GCCTGAAACGTCAGGCAATCATCATAAAGCCGCCCATAATCACAACCACGACCACAACAAAAATCGCCACACCGAGCACGCCACGCTGCCAGCCCTGCAATTCGTCCCATGTTTCGCTAAACCGCGAAAAGGGGACGTCGGACGAGGTTCCAAGAACCCCATCATCGCCACCACCAAAGGCAGCGCAAACAAAACCAGCTTGAATGCGCCGCCCGATGCAGAAGGCTTGCCGGACATCAGCCACAGCAGCATCAGCACACTGACCGCGCCGCCTACTATCAATTTTTTCAATCCAAGGCTGCGGACTTCCTGTCTTTGCTTGGCCAATTCACGTTCTGTTCTGGGCATTGCTGTTTCCCCTATGATTTATCCTGATGTGCAGGCTGCCTGAAAAGCAGCCTGCACCCCGTCAGTTCTGTTCCAAATCGATATCCAGACCCAGCGAGCGGATTTCCTTGACAATCACATTAAACGATTCAGGCATGCCCGCATCAATTTTGTGTTCGCCTTTCACGATGTTTTCATACATTTTGGTGCGCCCCGTAACGTCATCGGATTTCACCGTCAGCATCTCTTGCAGCGTGTATGCCGCGCCGTATGCTTCCAGCGCCCACACCTCCATCTCACCGAAACGCTGACCACCGAACTGCGCTTTACCGCCCAACGGTTGTTGCGTTACCAAGCTGTATGGCCCAGTTGAACGCGCGTGCATTTTTTCATCAACCAAGTGGTGCAGTTTCAGATAGTGCATCACGCCCACGGTTACTTTGCGGTCAAACGGCTCGCCTGAACGCCCGTCATACAGCGTGATTTGCGTTTTGGTGTCGTTAAAGCCCAATTTTTGCACTTCGGGGTCATCGCTCGGATACGCCAAGTTCAGCATTTCGTAGATTTCTTTTTCCTTCGCCCCATCAAACACAGGCGAAGCAAAGGTTGCCCCACGGCGCAGATTGTCGGCGAGCGTCAAAATTTCGTCATCATTCAGGCTGTCTAAATCCTCGTGCTTGCCGCTACCGTTATACAGCTTGTTCAAGAACGTGCGGATTTCTTTCACTTTGCGATGCTCTTGCAGCATTTTGTCGATGCGCTGACCGATGCCTTTTGCCGCCCAGCCCAAATGCACTTCCAAAATCTGACCAATATTCATACGCGAAGGCACGCCCAACGGGTTCAACACAATATCCACCGTGCGACCATCTGCCATATAAGGCATATCCTCCACGGGCAGAATGCGCGATACCACGCCTTTATTACCGTGGCGACCCGCCATTTTGTCGCCCGCTTGCAAACGGCGTTTAATCGCGATAAACACTTTCACGGTTTTTTGCACGCCGGCCGGCAGCTCGTCGCCTTGCGTCATTTTTTTCTTTTCCACTTCAAACAAGGCTTCGGCTTCGCTGCGTTTTTCTTGCAACGACAGCTTCATCAATTCAAGCTGCTTGGCGATTTCTTCATCGGCAACGCGAATATCAAACCAATCGTGGCGGCTGGTTAGCCCGTCCAAATATTCTTGCGTGATGACTTTGCCTTTGCCCAATTTGTTTGGGCCACCATTCGCTTTTTGACCCACAATCATGCGCTGGATACGGTCAAACGTATCGTTGTCAAAAATACGGATTTGGTCATTCAAATCTTGGCGGTAACGTTTCAATTCCGCATCAATAATGGCTTGGGCGCGTTTGTCGCGCTGAATGCCCTCGCGCGTGAACACTTGCACATCAATCACCGTGCCGCTCATGCCGGTTGGCATCCGCAAAGACGTGTCTTTCACGTCAGAGGCTTTTTCGCCGAAAATGGCGCGCAGCAATTTTTCTTCGGGAGTCAGTTGCGTTTCGCCTTTGGGCGTTACTTTGCCGACCAGCACATCGCCCGCTTCCACTTCTGCGCCGATGTAAATAATGCCGCTTTCGTCCAAACGGTTTTGCATTTTTTCCGACAGATTCGGAATATCGCGGGTGATTTCTTCTGCGCCCAATTTGGTATCACGCGCCACAACGTTCAGTTCTTCGATATGGATAGAGGTGTAACGGTCGTCTGCCGCCACTCTTTCGCTAATCAAAATAGAGTCTTCGTAGTTGTAGCCGTTCCACGGCATAAATGCGATGGTCATGTTTTGCCCAAGCGCAAGCTCACCCAAATCGGTAGAGGCACCGTCGGCAATCAAATCGCCACGTTGCAACACATCGCCCGCGCTCACGGCAGGACGTTGATTAATGTTGGTGGATTGGTTGGAGCGCGTGAATTTCACCAAATTGTAAATGTCCACGCCGCCTTCTTTGGCGGTTGCTTCATCATCATGCACACGCACCACCACGCGGTTTGCGTCCACGTATTCCACCACGCCGCCACGACGCGCCACAATCGCTGTTGCGCTGTCCACGGCTACCGAGCGTTCAATGCCTGTTCCCACCAATGGTTTTTCCGCGCGCAAGCAAGGTACGGCTTGACGTTGCATGTTCGCCCCCATCAAGGCACGGTTCGCGTCATCATGTTCCAAGAATGGAATCAACGAAGCCGCCACGGATACCACCTGCCCCGTTGCCACGTCCATGTATTGCACGCGGTCGGGCGTTGCCAAAATGGTTTCGCCTTTTTCGCGACAGGTAATCAAATCGCCGAGCAATTTGCCGTGTTTATCCAAATCGGTATTCGCTTGCGCAATCACATAGCGACCTTCTTCAATGGCAGACAAATAGTCAATTTCGTTGGTTACTTTGCCGTCCACCACGCGACGATATGGTGTTTCCAAAAAACCATATTCGTTGGTACGCGCATAAACCGACAGCGAGTTAATCAAACCAATGTTTGGACCTTCTGGTGTTTCAATTGGGCACACGCGACCGTAATGCGTTGGGTGTACGTCGCGCACTTCAAAGCCCGCGCGTTCGCGTGTCAAACCACCCGGCCCCAAAGCCGAAACACGGCGCTTGTGCGTGATTTCAGACAGCGGGTTGGTTTGATCCATAAACTGCGACAACTGGCTAGAACCGAAAAACTCTTTAATCGCGGCGGAAACAGGTTTAGCGTTAATCAAATCGGTTGGCATCAAACCTTCGCTTTCAGCTTGGTTCAAACGCTCTTTAACGGCACGCTCCACACGCGCCAAACCGCTGCGGAATTGATTTTCCACCAATTCGCCCACTGAACGCACACGGCGATTGCCCAAGTGGTCAATATCGTCCACTTCGCCATGCCCATTACGCAATTCCACCAGCGTCGCAATCGTTACCACGATATCTTCCACGCTCAGGATATGCAGCTTGGCTTCTTTCTCGCCTACGCCCGCAAAGGTTTGGTTCAGCAATCTGCCATACCAGTTGTTTTCTTGCGCAGGCAGCAGTTTTTGTTCATAAGTGCGGGTGTTAAATTTCATGCGCCCCACACGCGACAAATCATAGCTTTCCTCTTGGAAGAACAAGCGATTAAACAACGCTTCTACTGCTTCTTCGGTAGGCGGCTCGCCTGGGCGCATCATACGGTAAATCGCAACCTTGGCAGCCTGCTGGTCGGTTGTTTCGTCTGTGTTCAAAGTGGCAGAAATATACGCACCCGCTTCGGTTTCGCTCACAAACAAGGTTTGAATTTCTTGGATGCCTTGAATATCAAATTGCGCTAACAATTCTTCTGTGATTTCCGTATTAGCGGCCGCCAACACTTCACCCGTATCAGGCACAATCACATCACGCGCGATGATTTTTCCGATTAGGCTTTCTGCATCAATATTCAAGCGTGTAAGACCAGCAGCCTGAATATCGCGAATATTTTTCGCATTGATGCGTTTGCCTGCCGCAACCAGCACATTGCCATCGTTGTCAGTAATATCAAATTTCGCCGTTTCGCCACGCAAACGTTCAGGCACAAGCGCAGTTTGCACGCCCGAATTAGATAAATAATACGTTTCCAAATCAAAGAACATTGCCAAGATTTGTTCGTTGTTGTAGCCCAAAGCGCGTAGCAAAATGGTTACAGGCATTTTGCGACGACGGTCAATACGGAAATACAGCAAATCTTTGGGGTCAAACTCAAAATCTAGCCATGAGCCACGATAAGGAATAATTCGCGCAGAAAACAATAATTTACCAGACGCATGGGTTTTGCCACGGTCATGCTCAAAGAACACACCAGGCGAGCGGTGCAACTGCGATACGATGACACGCTCCGTGCCATTAATCACAAACGAACCACTGGGTGTCATCAAAGGAATTTCGCCCATGTACACATCGTTGGCACGAATTTCTTTCAATTCGCGCTCTTCTACTTTGTTTGAGCCTTCTTTATTGAAAATAGCCAGTTTGATTTTGGCACGCAAAGGCGCAGCATAGGTAATGCCGCGCAGTTGGCACTCAGCAATGTCAAATTCAGGCTCGCCCAATACATATTGGTCAAATTGCAATTCCGCATAACCATTGTTGCTCACAATCGGAAAAATAGAACTGAACGCCGCTTGCAAACCCTCATCTTTGCGATTTTGAGGTGCGCGATTTTGTTGCAAAAATTTGCTATACGATTCCAACTGAGTTGTCAGCAGATAAGGCACATCCAACACAGCTTCACGTTTGGCGAAACTTTTACGAATGCGCTTTTTCTCGGTAAAGGTGTAACTCATAATTTAGATACTCCACATGGGCAACAATGACGAAAACAGAATTTCAGGCTGCCTAAAAAAACAGGAAACCCAAAATATTCAAATGTATAAAAATAGACAACAACCTTTTTCAGGCTGCCTGAAAAGTTGAACCGATATAGATTTACCAAACTTTTACTTAAATTTACAATATTAAAGTAAATTTTGGTAAATTTACACGAAACGATAATTTCAAAGCACAACAAGGCTGGCAGTAAAACTGCCAGCCCATTGCACTAATTGGCAAAATCTTATTTGATTTCCACTTTCGCGCCAACTTCTTCCAATTGTTTTTTGATGTCATCAGCTTCGGCTTGTGAAACACCTTCTTTAAGTGTTTTAGGCGCACCATCAACCAAGTCTTTGGCTTCTTTCAAGCCCAAGCCAGTGATTGCACGAACCACTTTAATCACACCAACTTTTTGGTCGCCAGCAGATGCCAAAACCACATCAAATTCAGTTTTAGCTTCGGCAACAGCAGCGCCACCACTAGGGCTGGCTGCAACAGCAACAGCCGCAGCAGATACGCCGAATTTTTCTTCAAAAGCCTTAACCAGCTCGTTCAATTCCATTACAGTTAGGTTGCTTACTGCTTCCAAAATGTCTTCTTTTGTAATAGCCATACTATTAAACTCCTAAAATATTGAGTAAAAAGAGAACGAAAC
>CAJPSG010000104.1 GCA_905373195.1 Kingella oralis | reverse complement strand
TACGCCTCTTATTTAGGGGTGTTGCACTTGGGATGCGAATGTAAGAGCCTGAAAATCCGCGCTTGTTTTTTTATTACAGCAGCCCTATATTGTGTTCATGTAATCATTCTAAAAAGGAAAATTAAACCATGAGATACGACAAATTAACCACTAAATTTCAGGCTGCCTTAAACGAAGCACAAAGCCAAGCGATGGCAAACGACAGCGGCTATTTAGAAGCCGTGCACGTTTTGCAGGCGCTGTTAAACGACAACGACAGCGGCGCGGCGGCACTTTTGGTGCAGGCGGGCGGTAACATCACCCAAATCAAACAAGGCGTTCAGGCTGCCTTAAACGCGCTGCCCAAAGTGTCGGGGCAAGGCGGCGAGATGTTTCCCAGCCGCGAGCTGCAAAACGCGCTTAATTTAATGGACAAAGCAGCGGTGAAACGCGGCGATGCCTACATTGCCAGTGAATTGTTTTTATTGGGTTTAATCCAAGAAAACGGCATCGCAGGCAAAATTTTGAAAGACGCAGGCGTAACCGAAGCCAAGCTCAACCAAGCGATTGACAAACTCAACCAAGGACAAACTGTGGACAATCCCAATGCAGAAGACCAACGCGATGCGTTGAAAAAATACACCACCGATTTAACCGAACGCGCGCGCGAAGGCAAGCTAGACCCCGTTATCGGGCGCGATGACGAAATTCGCCGCGCCATTCAAGTACTGCAACGGCGCACCAAAAACAACCCCGTGCTCATCGGCGAACCGGGCGTGGGCAAAACCGCGATTGTGGAAGGCTTGGCGCAGCGCATTGTAAACGGCGAAGTGCCCGAAAGCCTGCGCGGCAAACGCCTGCTGGTGCTGGATTTGGCGGCGTTGATTGCGGGCGCGAAATATCGCGGCGAATTTGAAGAACGCTTGAAAGCGGTGTTGAACGATTTAGCCAAAGACGATGGCAACACGTTGATTTTTATTGATGAAATTCACACGCTGGTGGGCGCGGGCAAAACCGATGGCGCGATGGACGCGGGCAATATGCTCAAACCTGCGCTGGCACGGGGCGAATTGCATTGCATCGGCGCGACCACGTTGGACGAATATCGCCAATACATTGAAAAAGATGCCGCGCTGGAACGGCGTTTCCAAAAAGTGTTGGTGAACGAGCCGAGCGTGGAAGACACGATTGCGATTTTGCGCGGCTTGCAAGAGCGTTACGAAATCCATCACGGCGTGGACATTACCGACCCTGCGATTGTGGCGGCGGCGGAATTATCCAACCGCTACATCACCGACCGTTTCTTGCCCGATAAAGCCATTGATTTGATTGACGAAGCCGCCAGCCGCATCAAAATGGAAATCGATTCCAAACCCGAGCAAATGGACAAGCTAGACCGCCGCATTATCCAGTTGAAAATGGAAAAAATGCACGTTGCCAAAGAAACGGACGAGGCGAGCAAAAAACGCTTGGCATTGATTGACGAGGAAATCGCGGGCTTGGAAAAAGAATACGCCGATTTGGACGAAATCTGGAAGGCGGAAAAAGCGTCTTCTGTAAGCATGAGCGATTTGAAAACGCAAATTGACAATCTGAAAACACGCATTGAGCAAGCCAAACGCGCGGGCGATTATGGCTTGGCTTCGGAATTGGAATACGGCGAGCTGCCTAAATTGACGCTGCAATTGAAAGATGCGGAGCGTTCAGGCAGCCTGAAAAAGGCAAATACACTGTTCCGCACCGAAGTGGGCGCGGAAGAAATCGCGGAAATTGTGTCGCGCATGACGGGCATTCCTGTTGCCAAAATGATGGAAGGCGAGCGCGATAAATTGCTGAAAATGGAAGAAGTTTTGCACGCGCGCGTGGTGGGGCAAGATGAAGCGGTGCGGGCGGTATCCGATGCGATTCGCCGCAGCCGCAGCGGTTTGTCCGACCCAAACCGCCCTTATGGCAGCTTCCTGTTTTTAGGGCCAACTGGCGTGGGCAAAACCGAGTTGTGCAAGGCGTTGGCAGGCTTTTTGTTTGACAGCGAAGACCATTTAATCCGCATTGATATGTCGGAATACATGGAAAAACACAGCATTGCGCGTTTAATCGGCGCGCCTCCCGGATATGTGGGCTATGAGGAGGGCGGCTATTTAACCGAGCAGGTGCGCCGCAAACCGTATAGCGTGATTTTGCTGGACGAGGTGGAAAAAGCGCACCCCGATGTGTTTAATATTTTACTGCAAGTGTTGGACGATGGGCGTTTGACCGATGGGCAGGGGCGCACGGTGGATTTTAAAAACACGGTGATTGTGATGACCAGCAACATCGGCAGCCAGCATATTCAGGCGATGGGCACGGAGGATTATGCGGCGATTAAGGAAACGGTGATGGAAGATGTGAAAGCGTATTTCCGCCCCGAGTTAATCAACCGCATTGATGAAGTGGTGGTGTTCCACGGCTTGAATCAGGCGAATATTCGCAGCATCGCGCAAATCCAATTAGGCAGCCTGAAAAAACGTTTGGCGGCGCAGGATTTGGATTTGGTGGTTTCCGATGCGGCGTTGGACGTGTTGGCGCAGGCTGGGTTTGATCCTGTTTACGGGGCGCGTCCGCTCAAACGGGCGATTCAGTCGGAAATTGAGAACCCATTGGCAAAAGCGTTGCTGGAAGGGCGTTACGCGCCTGAAAGCACGATTCGCGTGGAAGCGCGGGGCGGGGAGTTGGTTTTTGATTGATTAGATTGTGAAGTAAGCAAAGGCAGCCTGAAAATGTGTTATGCGTTTTCAGGCTGCCTATTTTATGTTTATTCACTTTCCAGCAACGGCAATTCGCGCCAGCGGATAGTCTGACAACGAAACCAATAGTTTGAATTGCCGTTAGCATATTCATCGCTGTACCAATAAAAGCCGTCATCTTTCTTTTTAAATGTGGCTTCGTAAATTTCTAGCGAGTTATCCAAATGCAGATTGATTGAGAATTTATCAACTAAGCCTAGTTCCATTTCAAATTTTGGAAAATTTGCCATTTGGCTATGGAACGTTATGTAAATATAAGGCTCTGTTACCATTACCATTGCATTATCATCATTTACATAAGTTCCGCTGGTATAACTAAGTCCCGTGATACAAGCATCATGAAATGACGCTACACTTTTCATAAAAGCATCAATATCATTTTGCGATTTAAGCTCATGCCACATGGTTTATATTCCTTAATTATATTGCGAATCAAAAGGCAGCCTGAAAATGGGATTTTGGTTTTCAGGTTGCCTTATTTGTTGCTGATTGCTTGTTAGTTTTTCAAACTATTTACGCTAGCTTTATCCAATCCTGCTCTTTCACACCAAACTCAAATTCTGCTTGATGAAATGCTTGTTGAAGCGTGTCGTGAAAAGTATCTGTTTGTTCTTTTCCTGCTTCATCAAAATAGAGTAAGTAAAATCCACTATCATCTGAATATTGCATAATGCGAAGTTCGGCAGGTGTGGGCAATAGGGCATCATTTGAGTAATGCCTTGTGTTGCCCGTTGCTTCATATTTTCCAGCTAACTTAATGTAAAACAAAAATTTTTCTTCCATTTTTACTTTCTATTTTGCTGTGATAGATAAGATTACGATAGTTAGTTTTCAGGCTGCTAATTTTACAGCTATGGGTAAATGCGCTTGCTTGTTTATCGAGGAAAATTGGGGTCATCATCCCAATCTTCATCGCCGTGTATTTCAATAAACCTGAGCCGCCTACATTCCTCTTCTAACACACGAATGATGTTTTTAGAAGCGTATACTGTTAGCCTATCATTAAAAGTATCTTCATCCGCAATATAATACGCAAAAATTTCAAAATAGGTTAGTAGTTCTGTATCACTAACATTTTCGCCTTTTTCAATAAAATTTAATTGCACGGAAGTATTTTCTACACAAGCAAAATAACTGCGGAAACAATCATTAAAGCTATCAGGCGTGCCACCAAAATAAGTACCATAATAGATAGAATTTTTTTCAGGCATATCGTGGTATAGAGCATAGCCGATTTTATTAGCAATATCTTTTAAAGTATCGCATGATTTATCTATTGTGATTATCCTATGGTCTGGATAAATGGTTGGGTTTTCAGTAGTAAAAAAGCCATATAGTTTAGTCATTATTTCCCTTTCCAGTCATAGCCAAGTGTTGCCTAATGGTTTTGCATCGCATAAAGGCAGCCTGAAAACAAATTTTTAATTTTCAGGCTGCCTATTTTACAGCTATGGGTAAATGCGCTTGCTTGTTTATCGAGGAAAATTGGGGTCATCATCCCAATCTTCATCGCCATGTATTTCAATAAATCTAAGCCGACCACATTCTTCTTCCAATACACGAATAATGTTTTTAGAAGCATATACCGTTAATCTATCCTTAAAATGCTCTTCATCTGCAATGGAGTGTGCAAAAATTTCAAAATAGGTTAGCAATTCTGTACCGCTAACATTTTCGCCCTTTTCAATGAAATTTAATTGCACCGAAGTATTTTCTATACCAGCAAAATACCGCCAAAGACACGCATCAAAGCTATCAGGATTGCTACCAAAATAAGTTCCGTCATAGATCGGATTTTTTTTAGGTATATCATGATATAAGGCATAGCCAATTTTATTGGCAATGTCTTCGAAAGTATCGCATGATTTGTCTATTGTGATTATCCTGTGGTCAGCATAAATAGGTGGGTTTGCAATAGAGAAAAAACCATATAATTTAGTCATTGTTATTTCCTCCGTTATTATTGTTATTTATTTGTCCTAATCGTCGCCAAGTATTGCCTAATGGTCTTCTGCCGCTATTGTCTTTCCTATCGCCAAAATGGTTAGGCGTGTAATAAAGTGAACCATCACTGCCTTGCACAATCCGTTGCGGTCCCCTGTCGTGAACACCATCAGTAGGGATTGTCCATTCGGTATAGGTGTTTCTTGTTGGCAAAGCTCGATTTTCATTACGGTACGGAATACCATCTCTATCATATGCAGGACGATTATTCGCAATATTATCCAAAGTAGGCTGTAAATCTACATCCACTCTTCTAATCCTGCCATCAGGCATTCTAATAGGTTGCCCGCTTATGCTGGTGGGCAATGAGTTTTCATACTCTGCGCGCGTGGCATTGCCTGCGGCAACACGTCTATTCACGCTATTGGGGCTATATGGGTCGCTATCAATCGCAGGTCTGCCACCGCTGGTGCGTTGCCCGCCGCTTCTATCATGCGCATAATTCGCATGATGCCCTTTCCCCATTCTATCCACAACCCGACTGGCAATATCCGCAGCAGCATCTGCGGTTACTGCCCAATTCGGGTTTTC
>CAJPSG010000103.1 GCA_905373195.1 Kingella oralis | reverse complement strand
CGCCAAGCTCCCGATGTGATTTTGATTGGCGAAATCCGCGACCGCGAAACGATGGATTACGCGCTGGCGTTTGCCGAAACAGGGCATTTGTGCATGGCAACGCTGCACGCCAACAATTCCAACCAAGCACTTGACCGCATCATCAACTTTTTCCCCGAGGAACGCCGCACGCAGTTGCTCACCGATTTGTCGCTTAATCTAAAAGGCTTTATTTCGCAACGGCTTATCCCGCGCAAAACAGGCAAAGGGCGCAGCGCGGCGGTGGAAATTTTGTTGAACTCGCCCTTGATTTCCGAATTGATTTTGCATGGCGAGGTGCATGGCATCAAAGACATCATGGCAAAATCGCGCGACATCGGCATGCAAACCTTTGACCAAGCCTTGTTTGACCTATACGAAGCCGACATGATTTCCTACGAAGATGCGCTGCGCAATGCCGATTCGGAAAACGACCTGCGCTTGCAAATCAAGCTGAACAGCAAGAAAAACGGCACGGCAGGTGAAGATGGCTCGCTGGATGGTTTGTCGTTAATGGATTATGAGAAACCCGAAGAGGGCGAAGAGGCGAAATAAGAGGCAGCCTGAAAACGGTTTCAACCGCAACGGCTAACATTGTCTCGCTTGCTTTACTTACCTATTTTCAGGCTGCCTATTGTTTCCACCCGAGGCAGCCTGAAATCTTTGTAATCTGTAAAATGCCAAACTCAAACAACGAGACAGCGGCTTATCGCACATAATGTGTTGAATAAATAGGCGATATTGATCGCCAAGCTGCTGATACCATTTTCAGGCTGCCTCAACTATCAATAGGCAGTCTGAAAACACCTAAACCACTAAATACCACCCCATTCACACTTTTCAGGCTGCCTATCGCATCAACCAATAGGCAGCCTGAAAACCATCCCCGCAGCAAATCTAAACCGTCTGCGAATACTTCGCTTTGGTCTCCTTATGCCGCAAGTAGTAATCAAAAATCATGGCGATGTTGCGAATCAAAAACCGCCCTTTCGGGGTAACTTTCAGGCTGCCCGTTTCAGGCTGCCATTCAATCAAGCCCAGCGCGGCGATGCGTTGCAAATCGGGGATTTCCTCGGCAAAGTATTCGGCAAAATTGGGCTGATAATCCGCCAGTTCCAGCGCAAAGCGGCACATCAAATCTTGGATAATTTGGCGACGCATCACGTCATCAGCGTTCAACTCATAGCCGCGCATCACGGGCAGCTTGCCCGCGTCCAAATCGGCGTAGTAATCGTTTAAATCGCGCTGGTTTTGGCTGTATGTGTTGCCAATTTTGCCGATGCTGCTCACGCCAATCGCCACCAAATCGCAATCGGCATAAGTGGAATAGCCTTGGAAATTACGCTGCAAACGCCCTTCGTGCAACGCAATCGCCAGCTCGTCTTCGGGCTTGGCAAAATGGTCCATGCCGATAAACACATAGCCGCGCTCGTCCAGCAGTTTCACCGCGTATTGCAGAATGTCCAATTTTTCTTCGCTGCTGGGCAAGGCGTTGGTGTCAATGCGCCGCTGCGGCTTGAAAATATGCGGCAGATGCGCGTAGTGATACAGCGCAAGGCGGTCTGGCGACAGCGACAGCACGGTGTCCAAAGTGGGCTTGATGCTTTGCACCGATTGATGCGGCAGCCCGTAAATCAAATCCACGCTAATGGATTTAAACCCTGCTTCGCGCGCCGCTTCAATCACTTCGCGCGTTTCTTCCACCGTTTGAATACGGTTTACGGCAGCCTGAACTTTGGGGTCAAAATCTTGAATGCCCACGCTCATGCGGTTAAAGCCCAGTTCGCCCAGTTTGAACACGCTCTCGCGGCTCACCTTGCGCGGGTCAATTTCAATGGAATATTCGCCATCGGGCAGCAATTCAAAATGCTGGCGGATTAGGCGAAACACGCGCTCCAACTGCTCATCGCTCAAAAACGTGGGCGTGCCGCCGCCAAAATGAAGCTGGGCGAGTTTGTGCTTGCCGTGCAAATGCGGGGCGAGCAGAGCCATTTCTTTTTCCAGATAGGTTAAGTATTCATCGGCTTTGCGGGTGTCTTTGGTGATGACTTTGTTGCAGCCGCAGTAGTAGCAAATCACGTTGCAAAACGGGATGTGCACATACAGCGAAACGGGTTTCAAGCTGCCTGAAAGCGTGTTTTCCAGCACGGAAACGTATTCAGGCTGCCTGAAATCGCTGTGGAAGCGGTCGGCGGTGGGATAGGAGGTGTAGCGCGGCCCGCTGGCGGGCAGGCTGGCGATGAGTTCGCGGTCAAAGTCAAACAGCGTGGGTGTGTGTGGTGCGATGGTGATGGTTTTCATGGTGGTGGTTAAGTAAATGATTTTGCTTTTAATCAAATTTTGTTAAAATTGGCGTTTGCTTCTACAAGCAATGTAAAGTTTTATCAATTAGACAATATAACTAGACCAACTAACTATTTAGGACTACAAAGAATTATGTCAAGGCTGCCCATTTGCAAAACGCAATGCACACATTGTTCCTTAAAAGAAATCTGCATGCCCGTTGGGTTTCAGGAGGAGGATTTTAACCAAATTGGCGCGGTATTAAAACAAAACCGCCGTGTAAAAAAGGGGGAGTTTTTATTCCACGCGGGGGAAACGTTTAGTTCGCTGTTTGCCATCCGCACGGGCTTTTTTAAAACCGCAGTCAGTACGCAAGATGGGCGCGACCAAGTAACCGGTTTTTTTATGTCGGGCGAATTGGTGGGCACGGATGGCATTTGTTTGGGCAAATATGCCTGCGATGCGGTGGCGTTGGAAGACAGCGAGGTGTGCGAGCTGCCGTTTGACCAAGTGGATGATTTGAATGAAAAAATCCCCAATCTTTATCTGCACTTTCTGCGCTTGATGAGCCGCGAGATTGTGCGTAATCAAACGGTGATGCTGCTGCTGGGCAATATGCGGGCGGAGGAGCGGCTGGCGATGTTTTTGCTGAATTTGTCGGACCGCTTGTATGTGCGCGGCTTTGCGGCAAATGATTTTATTTTGCGGATGTCGCGCGAGGAAATTGGCAGCTATTTGGGGCTGAAACTGGAAACGGTGAGCCGCACGCTGTCTAAATTTAAGCAAGATGGCTTGATTGATGTGGAGCACAAGCATATTCGCATTTTGTTGCCGCGCGATTTGCAATCGTTGGTTTCAGGCTGCCAAGAGCGGCGGGAGTATTAGGCTGTATTGCTCGTTAAGCATACGATAATTTTTGTTAAGATTTCTGTTTTTAGGTTAAAATTCAGGCTGCCTCGGAGGATTGAGGCAGCCTGAAAACGTTTTTATGATTTTTGTTCACATAAATTTTAAGAGAGATTTATGACTTCATTGAACCAGAAAAATTTGACAAGCGCGGTTTTGTCTGCGCTATTGGTTTTAACAACAGCAAACAGCTTTGCAGCGGCGGATAAAACGGCAAACGCACCCGACATGGCGGCAACACAAAACAAAAAATCCCAATCGGCAAACAAAAAGCAAGGCGATAAACCCCAGCAAGCGAGCGAACCAGCAGCCGATGAAGACAATCTTGATAACTATGGCATCAAAGGTCCGACCACCATTGATTTGGGCACGGAAGGCAGCCTGAAACTGCCTGCGGGCATGGTGTTCATCCCCAAAGACAAAGCCAACGAGCTGATGGTGAACTTGGGCAACGGCACCGACCCAAACCGCTATGGTTTAATTGTGCCCGAAACAAAGGATGATGAAGAATCGGATTGGGCGGTAGATTTGAGCTATGTGGAATCGGGCTATATTAAGGACGACGACGCAAAAGATTGGGACGCGGAATCCATGCTCAACGATTTGAAAGCGGGCAACGAGGAGCAGAACAAAGTCCGCCAATCCAAAGGCATGGCTGAAATTGAAACGCGCGGCTGGATTGAAAAACCGCAGTATGACGCGGCAACGCACCGCTTGATTTGGTCGATTGACGTGTATGAAAAAGGCAGCAACACCAATCCTGCCGTGAACTACAACACCTTCCAGCTCGGCAGAAAGGGGTTTATTACCCTGACGCTGATTACGGATTTGAGCAAAATTGAGCGGCTGAAACCTGTGGCGCGCGAGCTGTTGAGCAATATTGAGTTCAACCAAGGCTTGCGCTATGCGGACTTTAACGCAACCACCGATAAGGTGGCGGAATATGGCTTGGCGGCGTTGATTGGCGGTGTGGCGGCGAAAAAACTGGGCTTGCTGGCGGTGATTGGCGCGTTTTTTGTGAAGTTTGGCAAGATTATCGCGCTGGCGGCAGTGGGCTTGGGCGCGGGGTTGAAAGGGCGGTTTGGGCGGAAGAAGGATAAGTAAGCGGGAGTGTTTTCAGGCTGCCTTTGGCGATTGAGGCAGCCTGAAAACGTATCAACAGCCCAATACGCAATTAACGCATTGTTGGCTTCATCCTATTAGATTGAGCGACAAGCCGTTGCGCTCTATTTTAGTTTTCAGGCTGCCTCTGATAATTAAGGCAGCCTGAAAACGTTTCTCGCTGGCGATTACGGCATCACTTGCTCGGGATTGGGGCTATCGGACAACACAATCGGCAGCAGGGTTTGCTCCACTTGGTCTTTAAGCAAAAAGCGGTCTGGCTCGGGCAAGTCGCGCGGCAAAAGCGGCGGGGCGACGGTTACTTTTACGTTAATCTGTTCAATGGACACGATGCGCCACAGCGATTGGAACAGGTTGGCGTTGGCAAACGATACGGCGGTGGTGCGCTCGTTGGCATCGTAGTAGCGCATGGCGATGGGCTGCACGGGGGCGTTGCTGTCTAGGGCAGCCTGAAACAGGGCGGCTTTGAGCGGGAGCATACCGTTGCCCAGCGTGGTGCGGGCTTCGGGGAAAAAGCAGACGTTGCCGTTGGCTTCCAACACGCGAGAGATGGCGGCATTGATGACGTTGATGTCTTTGCGGTTGCTGCGGTCGATGTATACCGTGCCTGCGTTGGTTACCATTTTGCCGATGATGGGCCAGCTTTTGAGCTCTTGCATGGCGATAAAGCTGGATGGATACAGCGCGGTGATAACGAAAATATCTAGCCATGAGACGTGGTTGGCGGCAATCAGCATGCCGTGTGGCATGTCGCTTGGGTTGGGACGGCTGGGCTGTTCTACTTGGATTTGGATGCCGAGTGTGTCTAGGCAGCTTTGCCCCATGTGGCGCAGGGTGGCGGCGCGTTGTTCGTCGGTGGCGTTGTCTAGCTGGCGTAGGCTGCGCCCTGTGTGGTAGAGCCAAATTAGGAGTTTAAACAGGCGGGCGATGCGTTTGCGGATGGGGGCTTTTTGGGGCATGGTGGTTGGGGATGAGTGGGGTTGATGGGTTTCAGGCTGCCTTTGGGGCGTGTGT
>CAJPSG010000102.1 GCA_905373195.1 Kingella oralis | reverse complement strand
TCTTTGTTTGGGAAAGTGTTGCACTTGTGAGGCGAATGTAAGGCAGCCTGAAAATGGTTTTACACGTTTTCAGGCTGCCTCCATGTCGGATAAATACACAAAAAAACAAACATCCACGAATGTTGATATTTGCCTACAAACCCACAATCGGCACAACAACAGCATAAAATACTGTATATCAACAAAAATTAAGCATAATTTAGCACAATTCGCCCTGTTATTGGTTTGACAGAAATGAAATAAAAATACATAATACGCCCTATTCAGTCGCACAAAAGCGGTTGGATATTTCTCCTCTATTTTCTCCTTTGTAGATTTCGCGCTCGTTGCAAAACGGGCGCATTTTTTTGTCTTTGCTAAGCATAAACAGCCTGCGGAGCGGAATTGCGAAGCTAAAAACAAAACGGGACGGCGACAGCTTGTAGCTAAATGGTTTATTCAACAGGATTTTATGGGTTTGAACAATGTCGACAAGCCGCCGATGCGCCATCCACCCATTGCCAACCCACCTCACCAAGGCAGCCTGAAAACGAGTTCACGCGCTTATGCAACGCCAAACCGTTTTCAGGCTGCCTTTGACTTTCCTGCACAAGCCACTGCCCGCCCTGCTCTGTTCAATACCTTGCCATAGCGGGTTCAATTTCCCGCGCCCACGCCTCTATGCCGCCCACCAAGTTATACAGCTCCCCAAAGCCCGCGTGCTCCAAGAAGCGAGCAACGTTAAGGCTGCGCAAGCCATGGTGGCAATAAACAATCATCGCCACGCCATCGGGCAATTCGTTTTGCCGCAAAGGGATCAGGTTCATCGGGATATGCGTGCTACGGGCGATTTGGCAAATTTGCGTTTCGTTTTCTTCGCGCACGTCCAGCAAAAGCGTGTCAGGGCGTTGTTGCAACAGGGTTTGGGCTTGGTGTGGGGTGAGTTGGGTAATCATCGGGCAGCCTGAAAATGTAAAAGGGGGCGAGTGTAGCGCAAAAGGGGCGTAAAATCTGCATCTTTTGCAAGGCAACGGCAGCAAGGGTTGGCGGGCGGATGCCGCCATGTGTTTTGGGGCGAGCAATCGTGTGCCGTAAATCCTTTTTCAGGCTGCCTCTAATGGCACGATTTGAGGCAGCCTGAAAACATCAACCAACAGAAAGGACAAAACAATGCAGCCAGTCCCACAAAATATGGCGCAATTTTTCAGCGAAAACCATGTGGTCAGCATCGCCACATCCTCGCCACAAGGGCTGTGGAGCGCGTGTTGTTTTTATGTGTTTGACGCGGAAAACGCGCAGTTGATTGTGTTTACCGCGCGCACCACGCAACACGGCGCAAACATGGCAGCGCAGCCCAATGTGGCGGGCACAATTGCAGGGCAGCCGCACAGCATCGCCAAAATCAGTGGCATCCAGTTTACCGCGCAGGCGGTGTTGCTGAACGATGATGCCGCAGCAAACCGCGCCAAAGCCTTGTTTTACAAAGCGCATCCCGCCGCCCGCGCGATGAACAGCGATGTGTGGGCGTTGCGCTTGGCAACGGTTAAATTTACCGATAACAAGCTGGTTTTCGCCAAAAAAACGCTGTGGCAGCGCGATGAGGCAGCCTGAAAACGGGTTTACAATCTCCAAACGTTTAATGCTCTAAACACATGGCGGCAGCAGAATGCCATGTTTTTAGAGCATTAAGCATTTGGCAATTTGCCCGCTTAAATAGCGGTTTAACGGTTTTCAGCCGCCAGATTTGTTGTTAATATCGCCCACTACATCGCACTACATTTCAGGCAGCCTGAAACAAAGTTTTGCGATGCAACAACCGCAAAATCATCACACGCAAGGAGCACATTCATGTCTTCATCTACCCTTATCCCCAAACTGCAAGAAATCGTTGGCAGCCAATATGTGCTAACCGACCCCGCGCAAACCCTGCCCTTCCGCGAAGGCTACCGCTTCGGCTCAGGCAACGCCCTAGCCGTGGTGCGCCCCGCCACGCTGCTGGAACAATGGCGCGTGTTGCAAGCCTGCGTGGACGCTGGGGTCATCGTTATCAGCCAAGCCGCCAACACAGGGCTAACAGGCGGATCCACCCCCAGCGGCAACGATTACGACCGCGACATCGTTATCATCAACACCATGCGCAACGATGCCATTCAGCTTATCAACAACAACGAACAAGCCGTTTGCCTACCCGGTTCCACGCTCAACAAACTGGAATTGCTGCTCAAACCGCTTGGGCGCGAACCGCACAGCGTGATTGGTTCATCGTGCATCGGCGCGTCTATTGTGGGCGGTGTGTGCAACAACTCAGGCGGCGCGCTGGTGCAACGCGGCCCCGCCTACACCGAAATGGCGTTGTACGCCCAAATCAACGCAGCGGGCGAATTGGAATTGGTGAACCATTTAGGCATAGATTTGGGCGACACGCCCGAAGAAATTTTAACCAACCTGCAAGGGCATCACTACCAACGCAAAGACATCAGCGCAGGCGGCAAAGGACACGACCACGCCTATTGCAACCACGTGCGCGAAATTGATGCCGACACCCCCGCTCGCTTCAACGCCGACCCCGCGCGGCACTACGAAGCATCAGGCAGCGCAGGCAAACTTGCCGTGTTCGCCGTGCGCCTAGACACCTTCCCCGCCGAAACGCAAACCGCCGTGTTCTACATCGGCACCAACGACACCGCCGTGCTCACGCAAATCCGCCGCGATATGCTCGGTAGCTTCCAAACGCTGCCCGTGTCAGGCGAATATATCCACCGCGAAGCGTTTAACATCGCCGAAGTGTATGGCAAAGATATGTTTTACGTGATTAAACACGCGGGCACGCACAACCTGCCCAAACTCTTTGCCGCCAAAGAGAAAGCCGACCGCATCGCCAAAAAAATCCCCTTTCTGCCGCAGCATTTTGCCGACCGCTTTTTGCAACTTGCGTCCAAACTCTTGCCGCAGCATCTGCCGCAAATCATGCTGGATTACCGCGACCGCTACGAGCATCATTTAATCGTAAAAGCAGGCGGCGACGGCGTAGCCGAAACGCGCGACTATTTGCGCCAATTTTTCAGCGACCCGAGCAAAGGCGGCTATTTTGAATGCGATGCCGCACAAGCGCAGGCGGCCATGCTGCACCGTTTTGCCGTAGCCAGCGCAGCCGTGCGCTATCGCGCCGTGCATCACAATGAAGTGGAAGACATTGTTGCGCTGGACATCGCGCTGCGCCGCAACGACCGCGATTGGCTGGAAGTGCTGCCTGAAAGCATCAACAGCAAGCTCAGCCATAAGCTGTATTACGGGCATTTCTTCTGCCACGTTTTCCACCAAGATTACATCGTGAAAAAAGGCAATGACTGCATGGCGCTGGAACACGAAATGTGGCGCTTGCTGGACGAGCGTGGCGCACAATACCCTGCCGAGCATAATGTGGGGCATTTGTATGTCGCCAAACCCGAGCTGAAATCGTTTTATCGCCAGCTTGACCCAACCAATAGCTTTAATGTGGGCATTGGGCAAACGAGTAAGAAAAAGGGGTGGGGGGAGTAGTGTTGCGATGTGAGTGAGGCAGCCTGAAAATGGGATTAGTGTTTTCAGGCTGCCTTAATCAGTTTGAATAGATGATAAAAGGCAGCCTGAAAACGCCTATGCCCTGCCACCCCAAACCTCAAACAAAAACAGCCAAAGCGCATTGCCTTGGCTGTTTTTTAACAAAGATTAGTGCGCCGCAGGTGCTTGCGGTGCAGTTTTTGCTGCGGGCGCGGCTTGTTGTGGCGCGGGAGCGACGGCGGCGGGCGCAGTTTCCATGGTTTGTGGCGCGTCTTGGGCAATGGATTTGCCTTTGGCGGCTTTGCCTTTCAGGGCTTTGCCGTGTGCTTTTGCAACTGCGTGGTTCGCGCCTTTGTGCGATGCTTTGCCTGCGTGCCCAGCAACAGGCGCGGCAACGGCGGCAAAAGAAGTGGCAAGTGCTAAGAGTGCAAGAACTTTTTTCATAAGTACATCCTTAATATAAGTTTTCAAAAACACTTGACCTTGATAAGCATTAATCCCAATCAAGACCAAGTGCAGGCAGTCTAACAAAACAAAGTGGCGCTGTCAGCCCACTTTAAAAAATTAAACGTTTCTTTTCAGGATTTAATCACTGTAAAGATGGGCGGGGCGCGGCAGTTTGTTTACAAGATAACGCATTGAAATGCAATCAATAAAAGGCAGCCTGAAATGTTAGGCTGGGTGTAAAACGTGGTTAGCTTATATATAGACGTGTAAACCACCGCGCTTTATCCGCAAAAAAACCCACAAAAAAGGGCGGAACATTCCACCCTTTTGCGTTTTCAGGCTGCCTATTTGGCTGGCGACTGCCCTTTCACAATGCTCAACCCTGCGGAAATCAAGCCGCCCAAGTCGGCCACGTTGGCGGGCATGATGACGGTGTTGCTTTCTTTGGCGAGCTTGGCAAACGCTTCCACATATTGCTCCGCCACTTTCAGCTTCACGGCATCATCACCACCCGGTTCTTGGATGGCGGCGGCAACGGTGCGGATGGCATCGGCGCTGGCTTGGGCAACAAGGCGCAGGGCTTGGGCTTCGCCCTCGGCGCGGTTAATCTGCGCCACTTTTTCGCCCTCGGAAGCGTTCATCGCGGCTTGCGCTTCGCCCTCGGATTTTTTGATTTCGGCTTCGCGCTCGCCCGTTGCCAAGTTGATTTGCTCAATTTTCAAACCTTCGGATTGGGCGATGCGGGCACGTTTTTCGCGCTCGGCGGTGATTTGCGCTTGCATGGAGCGCAGGATTTCTTGCGGCGGCACTAAATCTTTGATTTCGTAGCGCAATACTTTCACGCCCCACGACACAGCGGCTTCATCCAGCGCGGCAACCACGGTGCGGTTGATGTCATCGCGTTCTTCAAAGGTTTTGTCCAATTCCATGCGCCCAATCACCGAGCGCAGCGTGGTTTGGGCAAGCTGGGTGATGGCAAGGATATAGTTGCTAGAACCGTATGATGCGCGTTCGGGGTCGGTTACTTGGAAATACAAAATACCGTCCACCGTGAGCTGCGTGTTGTCGCGCGTGATGCAGACTTGGCTGGGTACATCCAGCGGGATTTCTTTGAGCGAATGGCGGTAGGCAACGCGGTCAAGAAAGGGCACGAGGATGTTTAGCCCCGGGGCAAGCGTGGCGTGATATTTGCCCAGCCGTTCAACAATTTGCGCTTCTTGCTGCGGCACAACTTTAAACGCTTTGAAGCCGATGATAATCAGAGCAATCAAAATAGCAACAGGGAGCGTGAGACTTGTCATCATAAGAGTTCCTTTTTTGAGTTGAGTTGAGGGAGGGGATTTCAGGCTGCCTTTCTGCGCTATCCATAGGCAGCCTGAAAACAGATTTGCGCCGATTA
>CAJPSG010000101.1 GCA_905373195.1 Kingella oralis | reverse complement strand
CGGCTCGCCGACATCTTGGCAAATCAGTAATGTTCTGTTGAATAAGCCATTTGGCAACGAGCCGCCGCCGTTCCATTTTAGGTTTCAGGCTGCCTTTGGGGTTCTGCAAAGGTCTCAGCCCAAAAAGCCGTTCAACGCTGCTGAAATGGAACATCGGCAGTTTGGTGGCAAATAAACAAAAGGCAGCCTGAAAACGCATAACCACGTTTTCAGGCTGCCTTTTCTTTTCGTATAAGGATAACAGTGTTTTTATTGTTTCCACTTCGCCCAAACGCGCCACACTCGTTTTCAGCCTGAAACCTTTGCCAAACCTGCAACCGATGGAGCGTCGGCGGCTCGCCGACATCTTGGCAAATCAGTAATGTTCTGTTGAATAAGCCATTTGGCGACGAGCCGTCGCTGTTTCATTTTAGATTTCAGGCTGCCTTTGGAGTTCTGCAAAGTTCTCAGCCCAAAAAGCCGTTCAACGCTGCTGTGAAATGGGATATCGGCAGCTTGCGGGCAAATAAACAAAAAAGGCAGCCTGAAAACACATAATCACGTTTTCAGGCTGCCTTTTCGCATAGAGATAACATCCGCCCCGCTGAAATCTTTGTACACGCTGGAATAACAGCATTTTTATTGTTCTCACTTCGCCCAAACGCGCCACTCTCGTTTTCAGGCTGCCTCTAATCAGCAAATTACCGCCCGCCCCCACTCGCGCCCATCTCATCAAACTTCGGCATCAGCATGGCGGCATTGCCCGCTTTCGGCTCCCATTTGCTTTCCACACGCCATTTGCCTTGCGTATCTTCCAGCCGCAAATACCAATGCACGGCAGGCGGCAAGGCGTTGAAGGTGGCGGTGTATTCGGTTTTGTCGCCCGATGGCGGCGCGTTGCTGGCTTTGAGCGGCACGGTTTGGTCGTAGGCTTTTTTGGCGGGGTGCAACAGCAGCAGTTGCATCGGCACGTTTTTGTCAAAATCGCCGCTGATAAAGATTTTGGCGGCGGTGCCGTCGTGGTTAAACAAAACCTGCGCTTGGATATGGCGTTGGGCGGCGGCTTCATCGCGCTCAATCTGCATATTGATGTATTTGCCTTCTTTGTAGTAATCGTCGGTTACCATTTCGTCGGCGTGCGTTTTGGCAAGGTAAAACGTGTAAAAACCCGCTACCACCACGGCGGCGGGCCCGCTCATCAGTATCCACGGCCAGCGATGTTTGTACCACGGGGCGGGTTTAGAATGAGGCTGCGGTGTGGTCATGCTTATTCTCCGATAAAGATGGATTTTTCTTGCAACTCGCGCGCTGCGTTTTCAGGCTGCCCTGCCACGCGGTATTTGAAAGTGAACTGGATGGGATGGCTGCCTTTATCGGCGTATTCAGGCTGCGTTGCCACTTGCACGGGGATGGTGATGATGTCGCCGCCTTTCACGCTGATGCCGTTTTCAGGCAGCCCTGTGAGGCGGATGTCTTCCAGCCCCGATACGCTGGCTTGGATGATTTGCGTTTGTTCGCTGGCGTTGCTGATGCTCAGGTTGTAGCTGTTTTCCAGCAAGCCTTGTTTGTTTTCGCGCACCATCACGCCACGGTCTTTAATCACGTCAATTTGCACGGTGGCGCGGGTTGCCAGCCCCACCAGCAGCCCAATCACGGCAACCAGCAACACAATGCCGTAGCCCACCACTTTGGGGCGCAGCAGGCGTTTTTTTACATCGGCATCGGTGTATTCGTGTTTGAGTACGGCTTCGGTGGTGTAGCGGATTAAGCCGCGCGGGTAGCCCATTTTATCCATGATTTCGTCGCAGGCATCAATGCAGGCGGCGCAGCCGATGCACTGGTATTGCAGGCCGTCGCGGATGTCGATGCCTGTGGGGCACACTTGCACGCACATGGTGCAGTTGATGCAATCGCCCAGCTGGGTTTCTTCCTTGCTGGCGTTTTTTTTGCGCGCGCCGCGTGGTTCGCCCCGTTCGGTGTCGTAAGAAATCACCAGCGTATCGTGGTCAAACATCGCGCTTTGGAAACGCGCATAGGGGCACATATGCAAGCACACTTTTTCGCGCAAAATATGCCCAAACAGCCATGTTACAAAGCCATAAAACGCGGCTGTGCCCAGCGCAACGCTGCCTGCTGTGCCTGCAAAAATGGCGGGCACAAATTGGCGAATCGGCACAAACCAGCCCGCAAAGGTAATCCCTGTCCACGCGGCAACAATAAAGATGATGAGGTATTTCAACGCTTTGATGCGGATTTTGTGGAAATGCCACGGCTCTTTGTCCAGTTTCAGGCGTTTGTTGCGGTCGCCCTCAACCAAGTGGTCTATCCACAGCATGATTTCGGTATAAACCGTTTGCGGGCAGGAATAGCCGCACCAGATGCGCCCTGCGATGGTGGTCCACCAAAACAGTCCGAAGGCGGACACAATCATCAAGCCCGCCAGATAAAGCATATCGGCGGGTTCCAGCACCATGCTGAACAGGTAAAAATGGCGTTCTTCAATGTTGAACAACACGGCTTGCCTCCCGTGCCACATTATCCACGGCATCACATAGAAAAAAAGCTGGGTGGCAACAATCATCAACACGCGCAAATTGGCAAATTTACCGATGGCGCGTTTGGGGTGGATGCGTTTGTTGCTGTGAAATTGGATGACTTGTTCTTTGACTGCGGGCTTGGTGGCGGGCTTGGGATTGGGTTTAGGCGCGGGCTGGGGCGTTTCAGGCTGCCCTTGGGGGGTAGATGGCATGGTATGTTCCTTTTGGGGTTTTTGGTGGTTTTATATGGCTTTTGATTATACGGGGAAATGTGATTGATGGGGTTTGCGGGGGGAATAGCTTTTGACAAAAGGCAGCCTGAAAGCAGGGCTAAAACCTACAAACTTTTCAGGCTGCCTATCGATTATCCCCAATAGGCAGCCTGAAAACGGTTTACGCGGATGGTTACATCATTTGCAGCCGTGCGATGCGGTTATCCAGCGAGGGATGGGTGCTCAACAGCGAATCTTTGGCTTCGCTGGCGATGCCCATGGCGGTCATGTCTTTGGGCAAGTCGCTGGTGTGCCCTTTTAGGCGTTGCAGGGCGGCTATCATTTTGGGCGCGCCCACCAATTTGGCTGCGCCTGCATCGGCGCGGTATTCGCGTTGGCGGCTAAACCACATCACGATAAAGCTGGCCAGGAAGCCAAACAGCAGTTGCAACACAAAATTCACCAGCAGATAAATGCCGTTGCTGCTGGATTCGTTGTCGTTGCGCCCTTGCGCCACCACGCTGGCGATGATGCGGGCAAAGAATACGACAAATGTGTTTACCACGCCTTGAATCAACGTGAGCGTTACCATGTCGCCGTTGCCCACGTGTGCCATTTCATGCGCCAACACGGCTTCCACTTCGTCGCGCGTCATGCTGTTGAGCAAACCTGTGGACACGGCAACCAGCGAGCTGTTGCGGGTTGCGCCTGTGGCAAAGGCGTTGGGTTCGGGCGAGTTGTAGATGGCGACTTCGGGCGTTTTCAAGTTCCATTGGTGCGCTTGGTTTTGCACGGTTTGCAACAGCCATGCTTCTACCTCGTTGCTGGGGCTGGTGATGACTTGCGCGCCCACGGAATGTTTGGCGATGGTTTTAGACAGCAACAGCGAGATGATGGAGCCTGTAAAGCCCACTACGGCGGCGTAGGCGAGCATTTGCCCCATGCCGCCGCTGCGGGAATTGATGCCCAGCACGCTTAACACGATGCTGATAACGAGGATAACGGCAAGGTTGGTGGCGAGAAAGAGGGCGATGCGTTTCATGTGTGTTCCTTTGTAGGTGGTGGGGTTGAATGGTTTTAACTTTGTTGAAGGCAACGCCTTTTCAGGCTGCCTTTGGGGGGTACAGAAAGGGGTGGATAGTAATGGATGTGCGCCGTTTATCAAATGGGGGGATGTGAAAAACTATGCAAAGGGCGGGGAGGCAGCCTGAAACGCAACCAATGAAGCGGCGATGGCTCGTTGCCCAATGGCGTATTCAACAGAACTTTACTGAATTGGAAAATGTTGGCGAGCTGCCGACACGCCATCGTTTGTCGGTTTGGCAAAGGTTTAATGCCGACAACATCGGCGCGTATTTCCGTTTTCAGGCTGCCTGATAGTTCGCCAGCCATGCGCTGTGTAGCATCGCGCCTTGTAAACAGGCATCGGAGCGAAGGTTGGCAACGGCGATGCAGCGGTTTTGGCTGTTGGCGATAATCGCCCAATGGTGGCGCAATTCGGGCGGAACGCCGTGTTCTTGCAGCAGTTGGAACACGTTTTTATGCCCATGCGGCAAGGCGATGCGGTCGTGTTTGTTGGCGCAGCGGAGGCAGCCTGAAAGCGTGCGCACGGCGGGTGTTTCAGGCTGCCATGTTAAGCCGGCTTGCTGGGCAAGGGTTTTCAGGCTGCCGATTTGCGGCTGCTGCCATGCAAGGCTGTTGAACGCGCTGTCGGACAGGGGGAACAGAATTTGGCGGTGCAACAAGGCTTTGCCGTGCGGCAGTTGCCATGTTGCGCTGTGGGCGGCTTGGTTTAGCACGCGGGCGAAGTCGGCAAGGCTGCGTTTGCTGGGCGTGCCTAGCTCGTGCGCATGGGCGAAGCGGTGCAGCATTTGGCGGCGGCGCAGCGGGCTGAGTTGCTGCCATGCGGGGCGGGAGAATTGGTTGCGCGGTGTGTGGATGCGTTGCCAGTCTTCGGCGATGATTTCGTTTAACAGCGCGTGTTCGTCTTGCAGCGTGGCGATGGTGGTTTGAATATGCGCGGCGGCATAAGGCAGCCTGAAAACGAGTTGCGGCAGCATTTGGTGGCGCAGCCAATTGCGCAGTAGGCTGGGGTCTTGGTTGCTGCTGTCGTTTACATGGGCGAGGTTGTGCGCGGCGGCGTAGGCTTCAATTTCGGCGCGGCTGTATGTCAGCAGCGGGCGCAGCAGGGTTTTGCCTTGCCACACGCGGCTGGGCGGCATGGCGGCTAGGGCGCGAATGCCGCCACCGCGCAGGGCGGCGAGGAAAAAGGTTTCTATTTGGTCGTCTTGATGATGCGCCAGCGCAATGGCATCACAGGGCTGGGCGGCGAACACGGCATAGCGGGCGGCGCGGGCGGCGGCTTCAATGCCCTGCCCTTTCGGCTCAACGCGCACGCGCTCGGCGGCAAAGGGAACGTTTAACCGTGCGCAGGCGGCGCGGCAAAAATCTAGCCATTGGTCGGCATCGGGGTTTAAGCCGTGGTGAACGTGAACGGCAGATAGGGTAAACGGGTGGCTGGTGCGCAGGTTGGCAAGCAGATGCAGCAGCACCATGGAATCTACGCCGCCGCTGAGGGCGAGGCAGATGCGTTGATGCGCAGGGATGTGGGGGGCGAAGATTGTGCGCGTGCACGATGTGAAGGAAAC
>CAJPSG010000100.1 GCA_905373195.1 Kingella oralis | reverse complement strand
TTGGTTTTGGCGTAACCACCAAACTCGGCAAAGGTAGCTACTTCTATCAAGCCTACTACAAGCTCGGTGGCGATAAAGCCGACTACGGCACATTACACATCGGCGGGCAACGCGACACCATCCTTGTTGAATTAACAGGCACAGGCTGCCAAGCAGCAAAAGCAGGCTGGGAACAACGCCTATACGATTTTTTAAAAACAGCCAGTCGCCCACGCATCACCCGCGTTGATTTAGCCCATGACTTTTTCAATGGCGAATACAGCCCAGAACAAGCCATGTGCGACCACAACAACGGTTTATTTAACCGCCACAACAAACGCCCCAAAAGCGAAATGAAAGGCACCGCATGGCGCGAAGAAGACGGAACAGGCAAAACCTTTGCCGTAGGCACACGCGGTTCATCCAAATACGCCCGTATCTATGAAAAAGGCAGACAGCTAGGCGACAAAGACAGCCTATGGACACGCTTTGAAGTGGAGTTCAGAAACAAAGATTGCGTTATTCCCATGGAAATTTTAACCAACCAAGGCGAGTTTCTAACAGGTGCTTATCCCGTAGGCGAAACCCTATTTAACAGCCCCGCCACCAGCATTGCAGCGGCGACCGAGAAAGCCAACATTACTTTTGACAGCAAACTCGCCCACGGCAAAAACCAAGTGGGCAGATTAGTGCGCTTTTTAAAAGACATCGGCTGGACACCCGAACAAATCGTAGAAGCCCTAATTGCCGACGAAGGCAAATAACCCCAAAGGTTTAGAACCCGCCGAATACGATTGCCAAACAGACGAAGCCGATTACCTAAATCAAGACAGCCTAAAAGTGAATGGCACAAACGAACCCGACGAATTGGACCAAGTAATCGTTTTAGAACGCAAATTACGCATATTTGACGAAACCCATACGGGAAAAACTGAAGCAGAAAAACAACTGCTGCAAGACTTCCCCGAAGACATGAAGCAATGGCTAGATATTTGGAAACGCCAACAATTCTATGCCCTATCCGAACGCGATTTAAGCGAATACAGACGCACCGAACAGCAACAGAAAGAATTTTTAGATTTTCTGTACAGCAAATACGGCTCGCTTTTTAGCCTGAACGAGAAGTATTACACCACTTTATAACCCCCCAACCAACCTAACCAAGAAGGAAACAAAAAATGCTGAACTTCCAAGAACAAAGACAAATTGAATACGTTAAAAAAATCGTCATGGGCGTAACCCGCTTTAAAGGCACGATTGACGGCAACGAAATTGACAACTGCAACGTCCTGATTGCTGCCCCATTAAATGACAGCGCAGGCAATGCCCAAGGCTTCGGTATTGCCAAAGTAGCCTTTGGCGACAGCAGCAACTTTGAGCGTTTTAACGGCTTAAATTTCCCCTGCGACATGGAAGTCGCCTTCCAAACTGTAACCAACGCATCAGGCAAACAAAAAGAAATTTTAAAAGATGTGCGCATCCTGAAACCCACACCCGCAGCCACAGCCAGCAGCAAAGGTTAAGTTAAGGATAAAGCCTTAAAGGAAAAGCCATGCAAATTAAATACATCGTACAAGACTTAGAAACGTTTGAATTTCTCTACCCCTCGCCCGATGGCGACGTAGGGCAAACCCCGTTTTTAAGACAAGCAGGGCATTTTGAGGAAAAAGAGGACGCACTAGCGGCAGGCGAAGACATCGGCAGCCCCTTTGCCCTATTTACGTTCTACCTGCCCGAATAGGCAGACAATAGGCATCCTGAATAGACTTTACCGCGTGCAGGGCGGTCGCGCGGATAAAAGCCCCTTTAACCGCCCACCCAACAACCAAAGGAATAAGCAATGTACTACTTCCTAATCCTCTACATGCTTACGCATTAACCCCTTTCCCGACAACTCTACCGCCGCCGACAAGTAGAGAAGTCCATTTAAACCCGTCGGCATGGAGTTCTAAACATGAACGCACTCAAAAAATTAGGCACAGCCCTAAACCAAAAAGCCACCGCAGCCGTTGTCGCAACAACAGCATTCATTGCTACTAACAGCTATGCCGGTGCACTTGCAGATGCTGTTAAATCCGAAACAGGCGACGTTAAAACTGACTTGTATGCAGTTGGCGCGATCGTAATCGGCTTCGTTGTAGTAGGCACAGTTGTTGGCATGACTATTGGCATGCTGCGACGCGGTCGCTAATTTCTAAAAGGGGAAGGCTATGGGCTACCGAGTAGGAGGTCAATGCTTCGCCACGTCGGAGGAAGCGTCCGATTATCAAATGTCAATGGTCGTCCCCGCCATAACCGCGGATGGCAGCTTAAAAATGCCCGTATATCAAAACAAACAATGGTACTACGGTTCACAAAAAATAACCCTAACCCATCCATACTGCGACCCAATCCAACCACTCAAAGACGGCATAGAAGTAGGTATACATATTTCTGCACTCTTCGTCATCGCGTTCATCATCAAACTAATCATCAGCATCATCAATTCAGCCCAAACTCAACAAAATACACAAGATTAAGCGAGAAAAACCATGCCCGACATCACAAAAAAGCCCGGAGAAATGGAATTTATAGGCGGCAATGGCGGCAAAGCAGCCATGTTTCAATCCATCAAACAAGAGCTAAAAGGCGACGACGGCAAAAGCGGGGCGCAATCCGACCTATGGATAATCGGAGCGATTGTTGTTGGCTTATATCTCGTTGTATTTATTGTCGCACTTATTGTTCGCATGCTTAAAAAAAACGCAAGAGATGTACCAGCAAAAGAGAATGAGCAAGATGCAGATAATTCAAATAAAGATGAAGAGTTATTTTATGAAGATTTGGATTTGGAAGAATTAGAAAGAAAACAACAATTAGAAAGAGAACAATATTTATCAGGATTAAGCGAAGAAGAGAAACAAGAACTTCGGCGACAAATAGAAGAAGAATTAGATTATCTGTATGAACTGCCAGACGATTGGGCTGATCGTAATAGCAGAGAATATGAAGAAGTGGATAACAGAATAAATGAATTGGCATCTCAACGCAGAGAATTAATGAGCGAAGAAGAATTGGAACAAGAATTAGAACAATTGGAAAAAGAATATAGAGAAACGTATTGGCGAGAAGATTTAGAAGAAATTGTCAAAGAGCTGGAAAGTGAAGAAGAACAAGACAGCGAAGACAAACCCGATGCGCAACATGACAAAGACGAGCCAAGCGAAAAAGAGAGTTAAATCATGTACGACGTAGTGATGTTTGTAATCGGCATAGTCTGTACTATCCCACTATGGCTGCTACTCATCAAATAGTGAAATAACCCCACCCAAAAAAACAAGGAAACAAAAGCATGAAACCCCAAATGTTGCTCGTGATAGCCCTAATAGCCAGCCTACTGCTGGCGATGCCTGCATGGGCTGATGGGGCTGCTGATGGCGGTAGTTTTGATTCAAAAATCTACAATGGCAATGAGTATAGAAGAACTGCCCCACCTCCCGATGCTGACTTAAATAATAGAAGACCATCAGATGAGCAGTTAGGCAAATATTATAAAGGTTGTTATCGCCATAATGCGCCTTTTGGGACACCTACTTCAAGAATTGTACGACCGGGGGACGGTTCTCTTTGGGAGGAGTGGTACTGCCCAGCCACCAAACCCAGTCCTACACCCCCCTACACAACCCACACCCGATACACCCAAAGGTTGCGGCAGTATGGTAAACGGCAAATGGGTAGAAATACCTTGCGACTTTGGCAAAAAAACCAATCCGCCAAGCCCCACGCCTACACCTGCACCAGCACCCACACCAACACCCACACCCACAGAACCAACCACCCCCACCATCCCAACCGTTCCCAAAGTCCCCGACCTCCCCGACATCAGAGAGCTAAAAGCCCTAAAACAAGCCTTAGAAGCATTAAGCAAAACTTATCAAAACAAATTTAATGCTTTGAGAGACCAAGCTATCGGCATTAAAAAAAGACTTGCAGATAATTTAAATGACTGTGTAAGAATGTATCGAGGCAAAACTTATACAGACTGCGCAGAAAGTGCCATAAAGAGTGCACAAAAGCAAATGGAGGAAGTGCAAAAGGAAATTGATATTACTCAAGCCCAAATGCAAAAAGACTTCGCCGAGCTAGCGAAACAAATCGCATCCGTTCCCAACGTGTCAGGCATCACTATCAATATTCCCGGTCAATCAAGCGCGGGCAATGTTGACGTAAATACTGGCGGCAATGGCAACGGTGGTAATGGCGACGGCAGCGGAGGCGGTAACAACATCACCAACAACATAACCAATAACAACACAACCATTATTCACAACAATCACAACAACGGCGGAAGTGGTGGCGGTTCAGGTGGTGGAACAGGCATAGGCGGCAACAGCTCGCAACAAGGCGGCAAAGACTATTCCAATGCCTTAAAAGAGATTAACAACTCACTCAACAATATTGAAAAGCAGCTTAGCAAAGGAAGTAATGACAAAGGCAATAACGATAAGGGTAACGACGGCAAAGGCGACAAAGGCGACAAAGGCAATCCCGACGGCAAGCCGGATGGCGAAGACAAAGGCGAAACCCTAAGCGAATACTGCAAAAACAATCCTAACGCCCTAGCGTGTGTCAAATTGGGCGATCAGGAAGAGATAGACAAAGCCTTCCAAGAGGGCAAAGGCAAAGGGCATCCCTTTGGCATGGGTGAGCATGAAATAGGCATCCCCCAAATAAGTCGCAGTCATGACTTCGTAGAAAGCGGCGTATGCCCCGCTCCTAAACAAGTGATGGTGCTCGGCGCGATGCAAGAGTTCAGCTATCAGCCCATGTGCGACTTTGCTAGCAAAATCCGCCCAGTCGTGATTGTAAGCGCGATACTGCTCGCCTTCTTTATCGTCCAAGCGTCTATTTCCAAAGCTTAAAGGAAAAAACCATGCCAGCAGCATTACTTCCGCTGTTAAGCAGATTGCTGACTACCTTAATCGGGCAAATCTTTATCGCCCTAGGCATCTCCGCCATAACCTACAAAGGTGTTGAGAATCTGCAAGCCTATTTTGTGCGCGTGATACAAGACGAAATGGGGCGCTTCCCCTCCGAAGCCCTACAACTTTTTTACATGGCGGGCGGCGGGGTCGCCCTTAACTGGATATTCGGCGCGGTCGCATTCGCCTTCACGTTCACCGCAACTACCAAAATCGGTAGCGTATTAAAAAGCAAATAAAAATCACAAACAGGGGCAAACATGATTAGTTTAATAACAGGCTTACCGGGTAGCGGCAAAACCTCGTTGATGGTGCACATGCTGATGACGCGCGACGATTTAAAAAATCGTCCGCTCTATGTGGATGGCATCCCCGAACTCAAAATACCCACCCAGCCCATTTTTTGTTTCCAGCGTTGATTTTGGAAATAGCCTAGATAGGCGAGGATG
>CAJPSG010000099.1 GCA_905373195.1 Kingella oralis | reverse complement strand
ACACTACCCAAAAAGGAAAACCAATGAAACGAACTTATACCTACCAATCGGCAGCGGGGTTAAACAAATGGATTGCAGGCGTGGTGTGGCTGTTTGTGCTGGTTCAAGCCAGCATCATTGCATTTGCTTCATTTGCGTTATTTACATTTATTTCTGTTTTGCAGCCCGTTAAAGCCGCGCTAGAAAACAATCAACAGCTAACCGAACTCAATGTAGATTTCATGGCAATCGTAACATCCTCAATCATATTGGATTATGTTGATAAGGGCGTGTACCTGCTTGCTGCCATTTTCATTGGCTGCTGGATTGTTCGCGCCCATTCTAATGCGCAATCATTCCACATCCCCAATTTGCTCTTTTCGCCCGCATGGGCATTGGGTGGATTTTTTGTGCCATTTTTAAATTTGGTTGCGCCCTATATCGCCATGAACCAGCTTTATCAAGGCAGCCTGAAACGCGCTCAACACAACTGTGCACCCGCCTTGTTGCCCTGCTGGTGGGTAACATTTTTAATCGGTCGGATAGAGGTGGGCAAATCGCCTTGTTCTATGCGATACATGGCGCGCAAGGAGCTTCTATTACTAGCTTTATCACTATCATTGCGCCAGAATTGCTTAACGCACTTAACACCAGCATTGTGGCAAATACAGCCATCATATTCAGCAGCGTTTGCCAGATTACCTGCGCCTTGCTCCTGCTACGCATCATCCAGCAAATCAACCGCGCCCATGCCACTTTGCACGCCGCAAACACCAGCGAAACCGCCGTCGCCCCCGTTAAGGCAGCCTGAAAATGCCCCCACGCCCCTTGCTTATCACCGCCCTGCTTAAACTGCTTAACGCCGCCGCCCACATCATCACATGGTATGCGCTGATGTTCGCGCTGGTGTTGGTTTCTCGTCATTTGCCCGCCGAGCGATACACGCAGGGCAGCGCCATTCATCCGCGTTTTTCCGTTTTGGTGCGCAACACGGCGGGCGAAGTGCTGCCTGTTGCGCTTAATCGCTGGCAAAGCAATGAAACGCTGGTGCGCGAGGCTTATGTGGCAAACGATGAATACGGCGAATACTTCCGCTTGCAGCCGCTTGCGCCTGATACGTTTGAGCTGTATTGAACAACGAATGGTTTGAATCGTCCCAGCGATACCACATTACGGCGGATAACCGAGTGGTGCCACTGTCGTTTAAAACGTTGAGTGGCTTGGGGCAGGTGTTATTGTGTTTTGTATTGTCGTTTCCGCTGTTTGCCCTGTTGAAATGGCTGCTGTGCAGGCTTTTCAGGCTGCCTCAATCGCCGAGTGATGCAACCAAGGCAGCCTGAAAACAAAAATGGAGCGGCAACGGCTCGTCGCTATGCGGTTCATTCAACATGGTTTATTGGTTCGCAAAATGTCGGCGAGCCGCCGATGCTCCATCGGTTGCTGTTTTTGCAAAGGCAGCCTGAAAACGCCATCCAACACCACTCTATCCCTTATTTCCACCCACCCCTTTACTCAAAAGGAACACCATGCCCAACCCCACTTTTGACCCCGTTTTCAAACAACTCAACGCCATCATTCTTGGCAAACAAACTGTATTAAAACAGCTCTTAACCTGCATACTCGCGGGCGGACACGTTTTGCTGGAAGACGTGCCAGGCGTGGGCAAAACCACGCTGGCGACCAGCCTTGCCGCCGTGTTGGGGCTGAAATACCAGCGCGTGCAATTCACCAACGATATGCTGCCCGCCGATTTGCTCGGCATCAACGTGTTCCAGCCCAACGAGGGCAATTTCAAATTCTACCCCGGCCCTGTGTTCAACCAATTTGTGCTGGCAGATGAAATCAACCGCGCCTCGCCCAAAGTGCAATCCGCGCTTCTGGAAGCGATGGAAGAGCGGCAGGTGTCGGTGGATGGGCGCACTTATCGCCTGCCGCGCCCGTTTTTGGTGGTGGCAACGCAAAATCCGTCTGAACAGCTTGGCACGTTTCCGCTGCCCGAAAGCCAGTTAGACCGCTTTATGATGCGGTTGAGCATGGGTTATCCCGTGCCAGAGGCAGAAAAACAACTGTATTTTCATGGTGATAGACGCAAACTGCTGCACAAACTGCAAGCGGTTGGCTCGCCCGAAACCTTGTTGCAATGGCAAGAGCAGGTGCAAGCCATCACGCTATCGGAAGCGGTGGCGGATTATATTTTCCGCTTGGTGGCGGCAACGCGCCGCGCGGGGCTGTTTGCGGTGGGGTTAAGCCCGCGTGCAGGGCTGGCGATTGCTAACGCGGCAAAAGCGTGGGCGTTTTTGGAGGGGCGCGATTTTGTGTTGCCCGAGGATGTGAAAACGGTGTGGGTGCCCGTGGGCAACCATAGATTGCAGTCGTTGCAACAGCAAAACAGCAGCCACGCCTTAATGGAAATTGCCGAAAATGTCGCTGTTTAACCGCAAGCCCAAAGAAACGCTGCTGCTGGCACAAGAGCGTCGCATCGCAGGGCGACACGTTTCGCTGCGCCCCACCAAGCTGTGCATCAGCATGACGCTGTTGAGCGTGGCGATTTGGGTGGGCGCGGTCAATTATCAAGTGAACGTGGCGTATGCGATTTGCTTTTGGGTGCTGGCGTTTATCGGCATCGCTGCGCTGATGACGCGCCGCCAGCTGCTTGGCTTGCATTTAAATGCGCGCTACGAGGGCGAAGTGTTTGCGGGCGACACCGCCGAAGTGGAAATCAGCACCGAGCATTCGGGCAAACGCGCGCGCGTGTTTTGGTGGCGCAGCGAATCGCGCGAAGAGGTGGACGAAGACAGCGAAGCCGACCACAGCGCGTGGCAGCGTTGCCAGCTTTCAGGCAGCCTGAAAAGCGCGCCGATGCTGTGGCGCATCCCTGTGCAACGGCGCGGCTATTTCCCCCGCCCGCTGCTGCTGCGCTTGGCGACCTCCGCCCCGTTTGGGATGTTTCACGCCGAATGCCGCGCCGAATGGCACACCGATGCGGTGGTGTATCCCGCGCCGTTGCCGCACAGTGATTTTGGTTCTCTTGCCCAGCCCGACCCCGAGCAAACGCCGCAACGCGCAGGCATGCACGGCGACGACATCGCCTTTTTGAAGCCGCATATCAACGGCGCATCGCTGCAACACATCGCATGGAAAACCTACGCCAAACGCGGCGAACTGATGGACAAAGTGTTTGACGAGCCGCCGCCCGCCGTGCACAGCGAAATCATCTCGTATCAGGATTACCCCGCAGGCACGCCCGCCGACAAACTCGCCAGCCTGCTTGCCCACCGCGTGTTGCAAGCCGATAAAACAGGCGCGCCCTACACGCTGGAACTGCCCGGTCTTACGCTCACGCCGCAAAACGGGATGCGCGAGAAGTGCTTGAATGCGTTGGCGTTGATGTGAAGTGCGTACATTATCCAGTCGCAGCGGGGCGACATTTGCTGTTTAGCACAGAAAGATTGATGCACGGATAATGGTTTTCAGGCTGCCTTTGTTGGGTGGACAGAGGCAGCCTGAAAAGTGTGTGCAGCTTGGCAATGCGTGTAGGGTGTGCAGCTTGACTGCGCACGCGGTTGGGAACGTTTGCCCAATCTCAAAGGCAGCCTGAAACCCAAAATAAAGCAACAACGCCTCATCGCCAAATAACATTTCAGGCTGCCGATAATGCGCACATCAGCGTATAATCCGCGCCTTTCATTACCTGCGAGAACAACATTATGCAAATGCAAATCCACAAAACCTTGCTTTTCGCCCTGCTATTGAGCGCAAGCGCATTGTCCCAAGCGCATTACCACGGCATCAGCCATGCCAAACCGCTTACCTACGACCAACTGCCCGCCGAGTGCCAACATTATTTCAAACGCGCCGATGCGTGCTTTGCCAAAGCCAACCAAGCAGCTTCTACGCCCGCGCGCGAAGTGGTGAAATTTTTGGTGCAAGCCTTGCCCGCGGCTACGCCCAAGCAGCGCGTGGAAATGTGCAAAGTCGCCGAGCGCGATTTTCCTGCGCGGGTGAGCGCGTTGAAGTGTGAATAGGCGCGGGGAGTAAACAATAGCAGCCTGAAACGTTTGGATGCGTTTCAGGCTGCTTTTTGTTTGTGATAAGGCAGCCTGAAAATTGAATGGGCTAGGTGTATGGGCGGCAAGGTGTCGGCAAGCCACTGATGTGCCATTGGTTGCAGGCTTTGCCATGCTTTCAGGCTGCCTCAACGCGGGCGGGATGGTGGCAGCCTGAAACGCTTGCCCCGCGCCTCTTACGGCTTGCTTGCAAGCCGTGCGCTGGCATCCCAAATGGATGGCGCGGCTTGGGTTTTCTTCTGGCGATGTTGCGCTATGTTTTCAGGCTGCCGCAAAAAAAGTCGGGCATCAATACCCGACTGTTTGCTATTCATCCATCAATCAATGCACGCTCACGTCTTCGCCGAAGAATTGTTCGCCGAGTTTTTTCAGCGTGCCGTCTTGTTTGAGCTCTTCCATGGCGCCGTTGATTTTGGCGAGGGCTTCGTCGTTGCCTTTGTTAATCACCAAGCCTGCGCCCAGTTTTTCGGTGGCGGGGGTGCGCCATACGGATTTTAAGCCTGAGTTGGGGTCTTTTTTCAGGTAGTCCAGCAGCGAGAGTTCGTCGTTGAGCGTGAACTCGGCGCGTTTTTGCTGCACGATAAGCAGACCTTGCGCCATGGTGTCGGTGTGGACGAGGTCTGCGCCCATTTTTTTGGCGACTTCGTCGTAGTTGGAAGCGAGCATCACGGCGGTTTTTTTGCCTTTGATGTCTTCTAGTTTGGCGACATCGGCGTGGTCGGCGCGGGCAACCAGCATTTTGCCGCTCCAACTGTATGGCGTGGCTTTGTCAAACATGGCTTGGCGTTCGGGCGAGGTGAGGGCGACTTGGTTGGCGACGATGTCAAAGCGTCCTGCTTTTAAGCCTGCCATCATGGCATCCCACGGGGTTTCTTTAAATTCTACTTGCACGCCGAGTTTGGCGGCGACAGCGCGGGTTACTTCTACGTCGTAGCCGGTTAATTTGCCGTCTTTTTCGTGGTAGGTGAACGGGGCGTAGGTGCCCATGGTGCCAACGAGGAGGGTTTCTTTTTTGTTGATTTTGTCTAGCAGGTTGCCGCCTGATGTGGCTGCGCCTGATGCGGTGGGGGCGGCGGGCTGTGGGGCGACGGCGGATGCGGCGGGGACATCGCTGCCTTTGCCGCAAGCGGCGAGCACGAGGGCAACGGAGCAGCCTAAAAGTGTTTGTTTAAACATGGTTTTTTCTTGTGTGGTGTTGAAAGGGTGGGATTGTAATGGAATGGCGGGGGCGGGTTTAGAATTTTTGGTGCTATGGTTTAGGCGGTTGAGGCAGCCTGAAAAAGCTGTTTGGTGTTGAACTGGGGTGTTTTAGCTTCGCAACTCCGCTTCGCTACGCAGGCTGCTTTTGGTGTATTTTGG
>CAJPSG010000098.1 GCA_905373195.1 Kingella oralis | reverse complement strand
GAGGTCATGTTGATTCCTTTGTGGGTGGCTTTGCTAAGGCGTTTTCAGGCTGCCTTTGTGTTGAGCCAGCAGCCATAATGATTTGCGATGGAAATGAGGCAGCCTGAAACGGGGTAAAACCATTTTCAGGCTGCCTTTGACGTGAGCAGAAAGGCAACAGGGTAGGCAGCAAGTCCGCCCTATTGCATCATGCGCGGATTATTTCGCGCCAAACTCGCGGCGCAGCTTGTGGGTTACATTCATCATCACGCGCAGCTGCTCAATGGTTTCTGTCCAGCCGCGTGTTTTCAAGCCGCAGTCAGGGTTCACCCACAGGCGTTCCAGCGGCACCACGCTGATGGCTTTGCGCAACAAATACTCCACTTCGGCTTCGGTGGGCACGCGCGGGCTGTGGATGTCGTACACGCCTGGGCCGATGTCGTTGGGGTATTTGAACTCGCCAAACGCGGTTAGCAAGTCCATATCGGAGCGCGAAGTTTCAATGGTGATCACATCGGCATCCATGCTGGCGATGGCGGGCAAGATGTCGTTGAACTCGCTGTAACACATATGGGTGTGGATTTGCGTGCTGTTAGCCGTGCCCACGCTGGCAAGGCGGAAGCTCTCGCACGCCCAAGCCAAGTATTCATCCCATTGCGCTTTTTTCAACGGTAACGCTTCGCGGATGGCGGGCTCGTCAATTTGAATCACGGTAATGCCCGCGCGTTCCAAATCCAGCACTTCATCGTTCAGCGCCAACGCGATTTGTTTGCACACTTGCGAGAGCGGCACATCGTCGCGCACAAAAGACCATTTAAACATGGTAACAGGACCAGTTAGCATCCCTTTCATGGGGCGCTTGGTTAGGCTTTGCGCGTAGCTAGACCAATAAACCGTCATTGGGTTGGGGCGCGATACATCGCCGTAGATGATGGGCGGTTTCACGCAGCGGCTGCCGTAGCTTTGCACCCAGCCAAACTGGCTAAAACAATAGCCCGCCAGCTGTTCGCCAAAGTATTCCACCATGTCGTTGCGCTCGGCTTCGCCGTGTACCAACACGTCAATGCCCAGTTTTTCTTGCTCGGCAACGCAGTAGGCGATTTCTTTTTTCATCGCGGCATCGTAATCCGCAGCGGAAAGCTCGCCTTTTTTGAACGCGGCGCGCGCTTGGCGGATTTCGGTGGTTTGCGGGAATGAGCCGATGGTGGTGGTGGGCAGCAGCGGCAAATGCAGCTGCGCTTGCTGCGCTTTGATGCGCTCGGCAAATGGTGCGCCGCGTTTGTCTGCGCCTTTGGGCAGATTGGCGATGCGCGCTTGCACGGCGGCGTTGTGGATTTTGCTGTTGCTGGCGCGGTCGGCTTGGGCGGCATCGGATGCGGCTAAGGCAGCCTGAATGCTGTCTAAACCGTTTTGCAAGGCTTGTTTGATGTTGCCCAGTTCCACCAATTTTTGCGCGGCAAACGCCATCCAAGATTTGATTTCGGCATCCAGTTTTTCTTCCAGCGCAAGATCTTGCGGGCTGTGCAACAAGGAACAGCTTGGGGCAACCCACAGGTTGTCGCCAAATTTGGCTTTGGCATCTTGCAAGTTGGCAACGATTTGGCGCAAGTTGGCGCGCCACACGTTGCGCCCATCCACCACGCCTGCGGATAGGATTTTGCTGCTGTCTAATTGTTCTACAAACGTTGCCAGCTGCTCGGGCGCGCGCACGCAATCAATGTGCACGCCGCTGATGGGCAGGCTGTTTAACAACGCCGCGTGTTCGGCAACGCTGGCAAAATAAGTGCCCAAGATGATGCGAACGGGGGTTTGCGCGAGGGCTTGATAGGTGCTGGGGAAGACTTCCAGCCAAGGTTTGCCCGCATCAGCCGCCAAAATCGGCTCGTCAATTTGCACATATTCCACGCCTGCATCGGCGATGGCTTGCAATAATTGTTGGTAAACAGGCAACAGCTTGGGCATCAGCGTTTTGATGCGGCAGCCGAAGTCTTCTTTTTTCTTGCCCAGCCACAGCAAGGTGAGCGGGCCCACCAGCGTGGGTTTCACGGCGTAGCCTTGCGCTTGGGCTTCGCGGATTTGGGCGATGATGCGCTCGGGGTGGGCGGAGAATTGGGTGTCGGCATGCCATTCGGGCACGATGTAGTGATAGTTGGTGTCAAACCATTTGGTCATTTCCATCGCAAATTGGGTGGCGTTGCCGCGTGCCAGTTCAAAGTATTGTGGCAGGGTCAGATTGGCAGCCTGAAAACCAAATCGCGCAGGAATCGCGCCCACCGCGCACAGCAAATCTAGCACATGGTCGTAAAACGAAAAATCGCCAACGGGCAGCAAATCTGCGCCTGCGGCGTGTTGGGTTGCCCAGTTGGCACGGCGGATGTCGGCGGCAACGTTTTGCAGCTCGGCTTCGCTGGTTGCGCCTTTCCAGAAGGATTCGGTGGCAAATTTGAGTTCGCGTTTGCCGCCAATGCGGGGGTAGCCTGATAGGTGGAAGGTGGTCATGGGGGTCTCCGTATAGGGGTTGAGTTGGGATGTTGAAAGGCGAATATTGCGCTTGCTTTTGCATGAATACAAGTGAAATATTTGTGGAAACAATATGAATGATTTTAATGATTGGGTGGGGAGGCAGTCTGAAAATGGGGTTGGGTGTCATCCAAATGGATTTAGCTAGAACGTGCGTTGCGCCGCACACCACGCTTGGGATTGGTGCTTTGTGGTTGGCGGTTGAGGCAGCCTGAAAATCAATCTACCCAGCAAAAACCGTTTGGCTTAACACCAAACGGTTTTGTTTTTCAGGCTGCCTCTGGCGTTCGCATTTCCCCGCCAAAGGCAGCCTGAAAACGGATTTAACACACCACAACGCTTCATACACGGCATTTGCCGCATACGCCTGTGAGCACCACGTGTTCTTCGTTTAACGCGAAGCCTGTTTGTTCTACGGCTTGGTGCAGGGCTTGCCATTCGCGGTTGAGGCTTTGTTCGTCCACCGTGCCGCATTGGGTGCACACGAGGATAAAGCTGCTGTTGTGGCTGTGGGCATCGCTGTGGCAATGGCTGTTGCATTCGTGTTGCACATGGCTGCATAGGATGTAGCCGTTTACGGCGGGGATTTTGTGCAATACGCCTTGTTCTGCCCAAAAGTCTAGCGCGCGGTAGGCGGTGGGCGGGGCGAGCACGTTTTGGCTTTCGCGCTGCATTTGCGCCAGCACGGTGTAGGCTTTAATCACGCCGTCTAGCTGCAATACGATGTCTAAAACGTGTTCGCGCAGCGGGGTGATTTGAACATTTTGGGCGCGGCATTGGGCGAGGATGTTTTGTTTGATGTTCATGGCGGTCTTTCGTTGGGAATGGTGCGCGGGATTGTACGCGAAAAAGCGCAATGGGGCGTTTCAGGCTGCCTATGGGTAAACAGAAATAGCGCAATCAGGCAGCCTGAAAAGGTATGAGGCAGCCTGAAACGGCGTTACGCTACCTAAACCGTGTGGCGACGGCGCGTTCGCCCAGCATTGCCACCAAGCTGTCTAGTAATTCGTTGCTCAACACCAGCCGCCATTTGGCGTTGGGCAGCAGCGTGCCGTGGGCGCGGTCGTTGGCGTAGGTCAAAATCAGCGGGATTTTGTTACCTGCGGCTTGGGTGTGCGGGCGCAGCAGTTGGGCAAGGGCGGCGATGTCGTGTTCGGGGCGCAGGTTGAGCGTTAGGCTGATGGCAAAGCGCGAGCGGGCTTCGTTGAGCCTGTGGATGCCTGCTTGTTTTTGCTCGTCGCTGCCGATGTTGGCTACATTGATGCGCAAGCCGCCATCAGGGTTGAAGCGGTCTTCGCGCACGCTGCAATCGCAAATCAGGATTTGGTCTGCTTTCAGCGTTTCTTTGGGGATACCGTCCAGCAAATCGCCGCGAATACTCACTTCTTGCTTGGCGGTGTCGTCTTCCAGCAGCAGGGCAATCATTTTGCCGTTTTTGGTCATGATGCTGCGGATGGATGTGGCAAAGCCTGCGATGCGTTGCGTGCCGTCTTTGGCTTTCAGGCTGCCTAATGGCGTGGGCGCAAAGGCGCGCACTTCGCTGGCATAGGGCGCAAACGGATGCCCGCTCAAATAAAAACCAATGGCTTGCTTTTCTTCGGCGAGCTTGGTGGCTTCGTTCCACGGCTCAATGTATTGCAGCGGCACGTCTGCCAGCGCATCTTCCACCATATCAAACAAGCCGCCTTGGTTGGCGTTGTCGGCTTTTTGTTCGGCTTGGGCGATGGCAAGGTCAATATTGCCCAGCAGCATGGCGCGGTTGGGCTCGATGCTGTCAAACGCGCCGCCGCGAATCAGGGCTTCCAGCACGCGGCGATTGGCGTGTTGCTTGCCCACTCGTTCGCAAAAATCAAACAAATCGGTGAACTTGCCGCCGCTTTCTCGCGCGGCAACAATCGCGTTCACCGCCGCTTCGCCTGTACCTTTGATTGCGCCCAGCGCATAGCGGATTTGTTTTTGCGCATTGGGGATAAAGCGGTAAAACGATTCGTTTACATCGGGCGGCAAAAAGCGGATGCCGTTGAGCTTGCTTTGCGCGTCATCAAAAAACACTTTGAGCTGGTCGGTGTTGTCCAATTCGGATGACATGGTTGCCGCCATAAATTCGGCGGGATAATGCGCTTTGAGCCACGCGGTTTGGTACGACACATAGGCATACGCCGCCGCGTGCGATTTGTTGAAGCCGTAGCCCGCAAATTTTTCCATGTAGTCAAAAATTTCATCGGCTTTTTCGCGGCTGATGCCTTGCTTGGCGGCACCTTCGGCAAAAATTTCGCGGTGTTTCACCATCTCTTCGGGCTTTTTCTTGCCCATCGCGCGGCGCAGCAAATCCGCGCCGCCCAGCGAATAGCCGCCGATGACTTGCGCCGCCTGCATCACCTGCTCTTGATACACCATGATGCCGTAGGTTGGCTCTAACACAGGTTCCAGCAGCGGGTGCATATATTCAAACTTCGCGCCTTTCATCCGCTCAATAAAGTCGGGAATCAAGTCCATGGGGCCGGGGCGATACAGCGACACAAAGGCGATGATTTCTTCCAGATTGGTGGTGTTGGCTTGCGCCAGCATTTTTTTCATGCCGCTGGATTCAAACTGGAACACGGCGGTGGTGTTGGCATCGCGGAAAATTTTGTAGGCAACTTGGTCGTCCAGCGGGATATGGCTCACATCCACGTTTTCGCCTGTGGTTTGGCGGATGAAGTTTTGCGCCATTTCAATAATGGTTAAGTTGCGCAGCCCCAAAAAGTCAAATTTCACCAGCCCAATTTCTTCCACATCGCCCTTGTCAAACATAGACACGGGCGAGGCGTTTTCATCGGCTTGATACACGCCGCAAAAATCGGAAATTTTGCTCGGCGCAATCAACACGCCGCCCGCTTCGCCGATATCCCCGAAGCCCTAGCCAACAGCCAAGAAATCG
>CAJPSG010000097.1 GCA_905373195.1 Kingella oralis | reverse complement strand
CGAAATCCAGCAGCCTGAAAGCCAGCTTTGGTGCGTATTCGGCTGCGGCGGCGACCGCGACCGTGGCAAACGCCCACTGATGGGCGCAGTCGTCAGTCAGTTCGCCGACCGCGTGGTCGTAACCAGCGACAACCCGCGCACCGAGCAGCCCCAAGCCATCATTAACGACATCCTGCCCTCCGTGCCACAGCCCGCGCTGGTAGAGCCCGACCGCAAAGCCGCGATTGAACAAACCATCGCCCAAGCGCAAGCGCACGATATTGTGCTGATTGCAGGCAAGGGGCATGAGACGTATCAGGATATTCAAGGGGTGAAACATCATTTTTCTGATTTTGAAGTGGCGCAAGATGCCTTAGGGCAATGGTAGGCAGCCTGAAAATCCAAACCCAACCTTATTCCCAATCCCAACATGACAAAACCCACCCACAACCCTCTCCCCATCTGGTCTATCGCCCTGCCTATTGCCGCATGGCTGGTGTATTTCATCGGCATCAAAGGCAGTGTGCCGTTGCAGTTGATTGGCGGCGCGATGCTGATTGGCAGCGTGTTATCCGCCGTGCACCATGCCGAAGTGGTGGCGCATAAAGTGGGCGAACCGTTTGGCACGATTATTCTCGCGCTGGCGATTACCGTGTTGGAAGTGGGGTTGATTGTTTCCATGATGATGGGCGGGGGGCAGTAACGCTGCGTATTTGGCGCGCGATACCGTGTTTGCCGCTATCATGTTGATTTTAACGGGATTGCTGGGCGTGTGCCTGCTGATTGGTGGCCTGAAACACCGCGAGCAATTTTTCAATAAAAAATCGGTGAGTACCGCGCTGGTAACGCTGATTTCCATTTTGGTGCTCACGCTGGTGCTGCCCAATTTCACCACCAGCACGCCATCGGGCAGCTACAACACGGCGCAGCTGCTGTTTATCGCCATTGCGTCTTTTGTGCTGTATTTTTCCTTTATCCTGACCCAAACCGTGCGCCACCGCGACTATTTTCTAGCCGATGATGAAGATGTGAACCATCATGCTGAGCCACCTTCCGCCCAAGTCGCCCTTGCCAGCTTGGTGTGCTTGGTGATGTGTTTGGGCGTGGTGATTGCGTTGGCAAAAGCCCTGTCGCCCGCCATTGAAAGCATGGTGGTGTCGTGGGGCGCGCCCAAGGCGCTGGTGGGCGTGATTATCGCCGCCGTGGTGCTGATGCCCGAAAGCCTCGCCGCGCTTACTGCCCCCCGCCGCAATCGTTTGCAAACCAGCATCAATCTGGCGTTGGGTTCTGCCCTTGCCAGCATCGGGCTCACCATTCCCGCCGTGGCGTTGGTGTGCCTGATTTATGATATTGACGTGGTACTGGGCTTGGATGCCAAATCCATGCTGCTGCTGGGGTTGAGCACGTTTACCGTGATGCTGTCGCTGCACTATGGCAAATCTAATATGCTGTATGGCATTGTGTTGCTGGTGAATTTGGCGGCGTATGTGTTTACGGTGATTGTGCCGTGAGCGATGAGGCAGCCTGAAAAGGGAATTAAAGTATGTTGAAAAAATTTGTTTTAGCAATGGCTTTACTGGGATGCGCAATGAAATACACCTTGGCGGAGCAAATAACCCTTCCTGCGAAAAATTTAAATTTCCAAATTGCGGGAATTGTGTTGAAGCAAGCAGATATTCCGCGCGGGCAGGAGCGCGATTATCAGCCGATTACATTGCGACTGCCGCGTTATTCCGCTGCAATAGGCAAGGGCGAGGCGAGCAAGTGGTGGGTGAAAGAACCGTTTTGGGTTTTGGATAAAAGCGATGTGCTTACTATGTCGCCACGGCTGGATGAGATGCTTGAAGATGGGCATTTGGATATGACGTTTTCCAAGCAGGGTGGGCAAAAATTGAGCAAAATGACGGCTGAGGCAATTAAACACAATGCGTATCTTTTGACATTTAATCAAAAAACAAATGACTTGTGGTTAGGAGCACGTGTGATTGACCGCATAGATGGTGGTAGGCTCAGATTAACTATCATGTCAGATACCATTCCCAAATTCAAAGAAGCCGTTGCGCGGCAAGAAATTGCTTTTGCGTTAGCAATACCCAGCGAAGACCATGAAATAACGTTATCGGACTGGTCGCTGCGGACGGTGCGTGAAATACAGATTAAGCGACAAAAAGGCATGAGAAATTATCCAGCGTGGGTGCATCAACCCTCGCGCCTTACTTCGGATGATATGAAGTCTTTAATCATTGATAATAATGTAGTGATGGATGGGGTACTCCATGACCATCGGTTAGGTATGCTGGAATTAACGAATAAAGGCTGGCAAAAATGGCGATGGCTGGAAACGGAAAAAGCCCCTAATCCTATTCCGCAAGTTATTTTTTTGCAGAAAGATGGCACGCCTATTTCGGGGGCAAGCACACTTGGCAGCCGCCAGCTGCGCCACCGTGTTTCTATTTTTATGTCGCCAGAAGCCATCCAAAAAATGATACGACAACCATAAGCCATATTTTATAGAGCAAAACCATGACCGCACTTACCCAAAACTTCGTCCGCCGCCTTTTCAGGCTGCCTGAAATCGCCACAGACAGCCCCATCAACCAAATCACCACCGACAGCCGCACCGCCCAACAGGGCGACCTATTCTTCGCCCTAGTCGGCGAAAACCACGACGCGCATGATTTCGTGCCCGATGTGTTAGCCAAAGGCGCAACCGCCGTCGTGTCGCGCGGCGACTGCGCCGCGTTTTCAGGCTGCCTCAAAGTGGACGATACCCTTGTCGCGCTGCAAACGCTTGCCGCTGCGTGGCGCAAGCAGCTCAACCCGTTTGTGTACGGTATCACAGGGTCAAGCGGCAAAACCACGGTGAAAGAAATGCTGGCAACCATTTTGCGCACGGCGCACGGCGCGGATGCCGTGTTGGCAACGGCGGGCAATTTCAACAACCACATCGGTTTGCCGCTCACGCTGCTCAATTTGCGCGAACACCATCGCCACGCCGTGATAGAAATGGGCATGAACCACGCGGGCGAATTGGCAACGCTCACGCGCATTGCCGCGCCCAATGTGGCGCTGGTGAACAACGCCATGCGCGCCCACATCGGCTGCGGCTTCAACGGCGTGGACGACATCGCCCGCGCCAAAGCCGAGATCTACCAAGGGCTGCCTGAAAACGGCATCGCCATCTTACCCGCCGAGGATGCCCATCTCGCCATTTTTCAGGCTGCCACTCGCACGTTTCAAACGCTTACCTTTGGCGTGGCAACAGGCGATGTACACGCCGAAAACATCGCGCTTGAACCCTTAGCCAGCGCGTTTGACTTGGTGTACCAGCATCAACGCCAAGCCGTGCAACTGCCCGTGGCGGGCAAGCATAATGTGAGCAACGCTTGCGCCGCCGCCGCGCTGGCGATTGCGGGCGGCTTGGGGCAGCCTGAAATCGCCCGCGGCTTGGCGGCGTTTAGCAACATCAAAGGGCGGCTGCAACGCAAAAACGGCATCCGCCAAGCGCTGATTTTGGACGACACCTACAACGCCAACCCCGACAGCATGAAAGCCGCGCTGGATGTGCTTGCCAAGCTGCCCGCGCCGCGCGTGTTTGTGATGGGCGACATGGGCGAACTGGGCGAGGATGAAGCCCCGAGTATGCACGAAGAAATCGGCATCTACGCCCGCGACTTGGGCATTGAATACGGCTATTTTGTGGGCGACAACAGTGTTCAGGCTGCCGAAAAATTTGGCGGCAACGGGCTATGGTTTGCCGATAAAGACCCGCTGATTCAAGTCATCACCCACGATTTACCCGAACGCGCCAGTGTGTTGGTGAAAGGTTCGCGCTTTATGCAGATGGAAGAAGTGGTGGCGGCGTTGTTGGCATAGTTTTCAGACTGCTTATGCCGCAAGAGGCAGCCTGAAAACCAAAATGGAACGGCGGCGGCTCGCCGCCAAATGGCTGATTAAACAGGGCATGGCTGGCTTGCCAAGATGTCAGCGAGCCGCCGACGCTCCATCAGTTGCAGGGTTGGCAAAGGTTGCAGCCTGAAAACAGCAACAAAAACAGAATGAAAACCGCCAAGCGGATAGGGATACTCGCCGCGCTGTTGCTTGCCTTTTGGCTGGGGATGCGGGCGCAGGCGCATCGTTTCCCATTTGTGTGCTGGATGTGGAAACCTATCGGCAGCGACACGCACGATAAGGCAGCCTGAAACGCCGTTGAGCCCAACAAACCGCAAAGGACACGCTATGGCAAACGCCCCCAACCCCACGCCCCGCACCACCAACGCTCTCGCCGTAATCAGCTTTATTTGCGGGCTGCTGGGCTTGGTGGGCGGTCTTCCATCGGCGGGCGTGATTAACATTGTCGCCATTGTGCTGGGACACATGGCGCGTAGCCAAATCCGCCAAAACCCAGATGAAGACGGCGCGGGCATGGCGTTGGCAGGTTTAATCATGGGCTACATTGGCTTGTTGATTGTGCCGCTGATTATGCTGGCGGTGGTGTTTATCGTGATGATTTTGTATGGGATGAGTTTTGAAGCGGTGATAAATGAATTGTTTAGGTGGCTGTTGTCGCTGCTGTGAGGCAGCCTGAAAACCCGAAAACGCTAAACGAAAGGACGCATCATGTCGGATACGCCAAATTCCAATACACCAAATGAAAAATCCACCCAAGAACCCACTCTCAATTTAGAGAAACTGCCTGAGCAAAGTTCAGAACCCAATCCCAACACAGAACAAGCTCAAAATTTAGACGCGCCCAACCCAAATACGCCAAATGAAAACCCAGACCAAGAACTTAATCTAAACGTAGAACCACCGTCAAAAAACACCCTAGCTGTACTCTGCTTAATTGGCGCGTTAATCGGTTTGATACCGATAGTTGTCCCACCCATCGTAAATATTGTAGCCATTATTATGGGACACATGGCACGCAGCGAAGCCCGCGAAAATTCTGACGAAAGCGGTTCGGGTCTCGCATTAGTAGGATTAATTTTGGGCTATATTGGCTGGCTAACTGGACCGATTATTGCGGCTGTTACCTTTGATGCATTTGCTAGGGGTAATTCTGCCCTAGCCATAAGAGTATTTTTTAAGGCATTGTTATTCGGCACGGGCAGCCTAGGCAGATAAGTAATGGCGATACCAGCCCCTTATCATAGGCTACATTGACTTGCTGATTGCACTGCTGATGATGTTGTCAGTCATCGCCATCTTGATGATTTTAAACAGTATCACATTCACCGCTGCCATAAACGAGCTTTTCAGGCTGCTATTGCTGCATTAGGCAGCCTGAAAACCATCCCGCAGCCCAAAACACCAAGCAAATTTTACCCCCCACCCCGCGCCCCATTCCCACTATAATCCGCGCATTTTGATAACAACAACTTAAACTCTCACAACGGCAGCCTGAAAACCGCCTTCCGCTTCCAGCGCGGTCAATGCCGCCA
>CAJPSG010000096.1 GCA_905373195.1 Kingella oralis | reverse complement strand
AGCGCGCCCACCACGGAAAGCGCAAGATTGTTGTTGCCCGCACGCGGCGGAGCGGTTGTTTGATTAGAAGCGTTCATGGTTTATCCTTTGCAAAAGGGTGTTAGAAAGAGGTTAGTCGTTGCCAAGTGAAGGTTTATTATGATGAGGCAGCCTGAAACGGTATTATGTTTTCAGGCTGCCTTATTTGTTATACGTTAAACAAGAAATGAATCACATCGCCATCTTGCACCACATATTCCTTGCCCTCGGCGCGCATTTTGCCCGCTTCTTTGGCTTTGGCTTCGCCGCCCAGCGCGATAAAGTCGTCATACGCAATCACTTGGGCGCGGATAAAGCCGCGTTCAAAATCGGTGTGGATAACGCCAGCGGCTTGCGGCGCGGTGTCGCCCTTGTGAATCGTCCACGCGCGCACTTCTTTTACGCCTGCGGTGAAGTAGGTTTGTAAGCCGAGCAAATCGTAGCCCGCGCGGATGAGACGGTTTAAGCCCGCTTCTTCCATGCCCATTTCGGCGAGAAATTCGGCTTTTTCATCGTCTGCGAACTCGGCGATTTCGCTTTCCAGCGCGGCGCACACGGCAACCACGGGTGCGTTTTCCTTGGCGGCGAGTTCGCGCAGCCGGTCAAGATGCGGGTTGTTTTCAAAGCCGTCTTCCGCCACGTTGCCCACATACATCGCGGGCTTGGCGGTGAGTAAAAACAAGGGTTTGAGCAAGGCTAAATCTTCCGCATCCAAGCCCAGCGAGCGAATGGGTTTGCCTTCGTTTAAATGTGGCAACAGTTTTTCCAGCAGCGCCACCAGTTTTTGCGCGTCTTTGTCGCCCGATTTGGCTTTTTTGCCTTCGCGCAGCATCGCTTTTTCCACGCTGGCTAAATCCGCCAACGCCAGCTCCGTGCCAATGGTTTCAATGTCGGCAATCGGGTCCACCTTGCCCGCCACGTGCACAATGTTGTCGTCATCAAAACAGCGTACCACGTTCACAATCGCGTCGGTTTCGCGGATGTTGGCGAGAAACTGGTTGCCCAAGCCTTCGCCCTTGCTCGCGCCCGCCACCAAGCCTGCGATGTCCACAAATTCCACAATCGCAGGCTGCATACGCTGCGGATTAACGATTTTTGCCAATTCCGCCATACGCGGGTCGGGCACTTCCACAATGCCAACATTGGGCTCAATGGTGCAGAAGGGGTAGTTTGCCGCTTCAATGCCCGATTGCGTGAGCGCGTTAAACAGGGTGGATTTGCCGACATTGGGCAGGCCAACGATGCCGCATTTTAAGCTCATGAGTTTGTCCTTAAATAAATGATTTTTGGGGAGAATGGAAACGCGCGATTTTAGCATAAAAGGCAGGCGGAAAGCCGTTATTCAGGGTTTTCAGGCTGCCTTTGGCAAGGCGGCAAGGCAGCCTGAAAAGGCGGGCGAGCCACAGCGGTTTATGGTGTGGCGAGGATTGGTTGCTCCGTTTGCGGGAGTTTTTCAGGCTGCCGTTAGGCGTTCACAAAGATTGCTCACGGATAAACCCAAACATAAAAGGCAGCCTGAAAACAGGATAAGCGTTTTCAGGCTGCCTTGGTTTGGCGGTAGTGGTTTGAATTATAAGCCAAATATTTTTAAACGTGCTTCCACAGGCTGATATTCTTTGTCGCCTGCTGGGGCGGCAATGCCACCGAATACAAGTTGCGCGCGCAATGTCCATGCGGCGGGGATGTTCCATGTTTTGGCGACTTCGGCATCAATAATCGGGTTGTAGTGCTGCAAGTTTGCGCCGATTTTGGCGGCTTCAAAGGTTGTCCAGATGGCGTATTGGTGCATGGCGTTGGCGTGTTCCGACCAGATGGGGAAATTGGCGGCATACAGCGGGAATTGCGCTTGCAAGCCTTGCACTACGGTTTGGTCTTCAAAGAAGAGCACGGTGCCTGCGGCGGCTTTGAACATATTGAGCTTGTTGGCGGTGGGTTCGAATTTGTCGGCGGGGATGATTTTGCGCAGTTCGTTGGCGGCGATGTTCCACACTTTTTCGTGTTCCGCGCCAAGCAGCACCACGATGCGGGTGGATTGTGAATTGAACGCGGATGGGGTGTGCTTGATGGCGTGTTCAACGATTTGGGCGACTTCTTGCTGGCTGATGGGCAGCTCTTTGTTTAACACATAAATAGAACGGCGGCTTTCGGCGGCTTGTTGCAGGGTTTGAACAGACATGATTTTTCCTTTTGGTTGGGGGTGAATAAAGGCTGAATAATAGAGGTTTGCGTTCGGATAAACCAGTAGGCTTGGGGCAAGGTAGTTTTTCTTGTGGGGAAAGCGGAGGGGGTGAGGCAGCCTGAAAACAGAAAATCAGCCGTAACACCGAATGCAAACAACCCCGCACAAGAAACAGCTCTTTGAACGCATCAAAGAGCTGTTGGGTTAATAAAGGGTTTATCCGCGTTGCTTGTTGGCGATAAGTTTGCCAAGTGCCAGCACCAGTTGCTCATCGGTAAACGGTTTGCAGATAAAGCCGCGTGCGCCGTATTGCAGGGCTTTTAAGCCTGTTTGGCGGTCGGATAGCGCAGAGATAACCAAAATGCTGGTTTCTTTGCTCATGTCGCGGATGCGTTTAATACATTCCAAGCCGTCCATTTGAGGCATGGTTAAATCCATGGTTACTAGGTCGGGCTGGTGTTCTTTAAACAGGCGCACGGCTTCATCGCCATTGGAGGCGGTGGCAACAATTTCCAGTTGCAGGCTGCCTAGGCTGCGCTCAATGCGGTTTCGGATAATGACTGAATCGTCCACAATCATCAGTTTATACATATTTTTTCCTTGTATTTAGGATGCTTTGGGGAAATAGAGGCTAAACCGTGTGTAGCCTTCGGCTGCTGTGGATACGCCTATACGTCCGCCCATTTTTTGGATGGTGTCTTTAATAATATCCATGCCCACGCCGCGCCCTGCGTCTTCGGTTTCTTCGCTGGCGGTGGAGAAACCGTTGCTAAACATGAGGTTAATCAGCTGGCGTTGGTCAAATTGGGCGGCTTGTTCGGCGTTGGCGATGCCCAGCTCAACGGCTTTATTACGGATGGCTTCAAAGTTGATGCCGTTGCCATCATCCTCGGCAACCAGCAGCAATTTGCCATCGGGCTGTTGCGAGAGGGTGAGTTTCAATGTGCCCATTTCGGGTTTATTGCGCTGGCGGCGAATTTCGGGCGTTTCAATGCCATGCACCACGGCGTTGCGCAAAAGCTGGATGGCGATGTCTTTGAGTTTTGCCCATTGCGCGTCGCTCAATGGATTGCTTTCAAAACCGCTTACCACAAGCTGCGCTTGTTTATGCGTGCGTTTGGCGATGTCGGCAACGAATTGTTTGAGGTAATCCGTTTGCACGGCGGCTTGATGGCGCGATTCTTGCTCGGGCGTGTTTTCAGGCTGCATACTGCTCATTTGCACATTGGCTGTGCCGCCGATGCGCCCGTTATAAGTGTTGAGCACGTCAAACAAGCGATACAAGTCTTCCAGCATCACCACCAAGCCCAAGAAGTCTTGCCCTGTTAGGTTGGGCGAAGATTTCATGATGTTGAGCGCGTCTTCAAAGTTTTCACAAATATCCACCATGCGGGTGAGTTTCAAAGAGGAAGCCTCGCCTTTGATAGAGTGCACCAAGCGGGCGATGTATTGCGCTTTGCTGCGCAATTCTTCGCGTTTGGTTTCGGGCGTTTTGAGCACTTGGTTGATTTCGTTCAACCGCTCCATGCTGCCTTGAATGAAGCTGTTGAGCACCGTTGGGTTGGTGTTCAAAATGATGTTCAACATTTCTAGCTCGCGCCCTTCTTGTTCTTTTTGGGCATCCAAGCTCGCTTGCAGCATCACGGATTCGGTGGTGTCGGTGGCGCTGACCAAAATGCGTTCAATTTGCCCATCCACCCACACGCGGAAGAATTTGAAATCCACAAAGCGTTGCGCGCCCGTGTCTTCCACTTGGTAGCTGATTCGGTTGAGCGGGTTTAAGTCTGCAATCAAATCTTCCACCACCCAATCGCTGTATAGCTGGTCAATAAAGGTTTGAGTGATGTCCAAATCTTCTTGCGGCACGATTTTGCTGAGCACTTCCAGCAAGTTGCGGTTGCCCACATTTTTTTGGTCGATGATTTCTTCTAAACGGCGAGAATATTGACCACCGATGTTGAGGTTTTTATCCACCAAGAACAAACCCTCGTTCACAGATGCCATGATTTCGCTCATCTCTTGGTGGGCGATGTCCAATTCTTTGTCGTGTTCCAACAGCGAACGCAATGCACCAAACACAATGCCCAAGAAGAGCAAGAACGCCATCGCGATACCTGCTAATTGCATATATTGCCATTGTTTACCGCGCAGCTCTGCCACGTCTCGATAGGCTTGCGCGAAGTCCAGCTCGGTGGATGCCATGGTGGCGTTATACAAACGGGTGTAGCGCACCAGAAAGTCAATGGATTCATAGCGCACTTTGCCTTTTTCTACTTCGGCAAGGAAGGTGTCAATCAAGCCTTTATAGGGTGTCCACACGCGGATGGTTTCCGCCATGGTTTTTCTTTCCACTTCGGTGTCAAGCGGGCGTACGTTTACGTCTTCATAAGTCAAATGAATGGTTTTGCCTTTTTCAAACGCTTCTAGTGTCTCGTCAAACTGGTCGCGCGAGGTTTTCAAGTCTTTAATCGCTTGGACGGCTTCTTGCGGCAATTGGTTGATGTCCACATAAGTGGCAACGGTGGGTTGCTCAATCACCGCAGGGGCTGAGGCAGCCTGAAAATCGGTATTGGCTTCGGCTTGGGGTTTGCCTACGGTTTCGGCAGGCTCGCCAACCGCCGCAGCAGGCTCGCCAACCGCCGCAGCAGGCTCGCTGGCTGCGGGTGCGGCAACGGGTTGCAAGCCTTTTTCTTGTTCGTAGTCGTCCACATAGGCTTTGAAGTTAAACGCGGCGCGAGCAAATTGCGCCACCAATCGCCCTTGGCGGGTGATTACCACCAGCTCTTTACCTGTTTGCGTTTGTTGCACCGTTACCCAAGCACTAAACGCCAATGTCGCCACGGTGAACACCAAGAACAAAACAATCATGGCAATCAAAGAGGTATAGCGGCGCAAGCCTTTTTTGGCTTCTTTTTTGGCTGCCGTGCTGGGCGCGGCGTTGTTTGGATTACTCATGGCTTTATCCTTATTTTAAGAATTCATCGACGTTTTTCGCGCTAATCCCCACAAACGGCGGATAAATGGTGCGCTCTTCCATACGATACGATGTAGGTAAGCCTTCCAGCGGCGGTTTACCCAAACCCAAGTTGGTGGCAACGCGCACGGCATCATGCGCCCATTGTTGGTAGTCGCCGCGTGCTGTGCCAGCGAGCAAGCCTGATTTTACGGCGCGCAAACCCACTTCGCCGCCGTGCAAACGGATTACCTCAAACAATTCGTTGCCGACATCGCCAAACG
>CAJPSG010000095.1 GCA_905373195.1 Kingella oralis | reverse complement strand
TGTTTTCAGGCTGCCTGATTGTGAGCAAGATTAGGTCAAATTGCCGTTTTGCGGTTGCCATGCAGGGGGCAGTTGGGCGACGTTGAGCGCGGTGAGGATTTCGCGTTCTACGAGGCGCACGAGCGAATCCAGCGGCAGGTTGTTGTCTTGTCGCCCGAATGGGTCTTCTAACTGCCCGCTGAGTACGTCTAGCCCAAGGAACATATACACCAGCCATGCCACCATCAGCGGTGTCCACAGCCCGAGCGCGGCTTCCAATCCGAATGGGAGCATAATGCAGAAGCTGTGGATGGCGCGGTGCAGCAGCACGGAATAGGCGAAGGGCACGGGGGTACTGGCGATGCGATCGCACCCTGCTTGTATCATGCCCAGCGTGTTGATGTGGGCGGAGAGATGGGTGTAGGTGATGTCGCTGATTTCTTGTTGGCGGTGGGCTTGGATGAGGTCGTATTGGATGTGTTCTAGGGCGTATTGCGGCGGGTTGATGTGGGTGGCGAAGGCTTCGATTTGGTCGGCTTGCATTTGCCCGTATTCTAGGAATAGCTCGGGGTGGGCGGTTTGGTAGCGCAGGCGGTCGCGCAGTAGGTGGGTGAACACGATGACTTGGCGCAGGATGAGCTCGCGGCGGGCGTTGGGCAGGATTTGGCTTTCGCGGATAAGGTGGCGTTGGGTGGCGATAAGCTGCCCCCAGAGTTTGCGCCCTTCCCACCAGCGGTCGTAGCTGGCGTTGTTGCGAAAGCCGAGAAATAGGGAGAGGACGATGCCGAAGATGGTGAAGCCGACCACGGGCGGGGTGGGCAGGTGAAACCAATGGTTGTGCGCGCCGATGCCCAGCAAGAGCGACACGCTCGACAGCAGCAGCATGGCGGGCAGGACTTTGGGGAAGATGGTGCCGCGCCATGCGAACAGCAGGGCGAGAGTGTTGGTTTTTTTGCGGATAATCATGGTGGTTTGTGAAGTGTGGGGGGTGGGTTTTGGTTTTATTGAGGCAGCCTGAAAACTAAATTGAACTGCCGATGCGCTGTTTTGGATTTCAGGCTGCCTTTGGGATAACGGTATCAAATCAAACGGCGTGCGCAGCGAAGCTGCACACCCTACGCGCTATTTTGGCTTTTCAGGCTGCCTTATTGTGGTTATTAAGGCAGCCTGAAAACGGATTGCTGCGCTGTGTACGCGGGCGCGGTGGCATCAATGGCGGTGTTTTTTGCTGTGGTGGCGTTGGTCGGTTTGGTCGGAATAGCTGCCGTCTTTGATGCGCACGCGGCTGTTGCTGGGCGTGCTGCTGGCGTTGGGGGTGAGTTCTTTGCCGTAGTCGCGGAATTGTTGCACTTTGCGGTCTATGTTTTCTTTGACCACTTCGCTGTCGTCGCGGTCGTCGTAGCTGCCTTTGAGGCGGCGGATTTGCGCTTCGGGGGAATTTTTGTCTATGTCTATGCCTTGCTTGGCGGCGGTGCGGTTTACAAGGGTGCGCACGGCGGGGATTTGGTATGCGCCAAACAGGGCGATGGCGATGAGGACGAGCCAGATTAGGGTTTTGATTTTTTGTGGGATGTACATGGGGATTCCTTTTTGGGTTGGGATGACTGGGTGTTGAGTGGAAAGGGTTTCAGGCTGCCTTTTGCGCCGTGTTTATTGGCAGCCTGAAACCTTTGTCAAACCTGCAACCGATGGAGCGGCGGCAGCTTGCTGACATTTTAGCCAATCGGTAATACGCTGTTTAATAAGCTATTTGGCGACGAGCCGTTGCCGTTCCATTGTGTTGCAGGCTGTTTTACTGTTTTCAGGCTGCCTATTTCGCACCATAAGGGGCAACCTGCGTAGCGGAGTTGCGAAGCTAAAACTATCTGCTGTTCTATCGTCAAGCTGCGCTGTGTTGTTCGCCGCGCTTTTTGGCGACAAGCCGTCGCCGCTCCATTTCGTTTCAGGCTGCCTGTATGCTAACCGGCGGCTGTGGCGTGTGCCTTTGCGCGCGGTCTAGTTGGCGATGCAGCGCGGTGTAACACTCGGGCAAGAGTTCGCGCATCATGCTAAGCTGGCGGGTGAGCACTTGGGCTTGTGTGGTGTGGGGGTCGCATTCGGCGGCGGCTTGCAACTGCGCCAGTTGCGTATCCAGCGCGTTTAAGGCAGCCTGAAATTGGCTTTCGCTGCTTTCGGCGATGGTTTGCAAGATTTGGGCAACGTGGTTAGCGACGGGGTAGAACGCGGCGAGAAATTGTTGTGTGGCTTCGCTGTCGGTTTGGATTTTGTCGCGGTATGCGCCCAGCGCGGAAATGTAGCTAATCAGCGAATAGTTGATTTTCAGCAGCATAAAGCCGTCGTCGAGTTTGTCGCGGTGTTTGTCGGCTTCGCCAGACATATCGGATAACACGCTGGATAGCGCGGCGGCTTTGTCGTGGCTGGTGCGGCGGGCGGCGCGGTAGGCGATGTCTTCGCGGATGCCGTGTTGCAGCTCGTCTAACACGGCGGTAAGGTAGCCTGCGTTGCTTTGGATGGCTTCGGTGCTGGTTTTTTCCAGCGAAATGTATTTCCAGTCGGGCCACAGGCAATACACGGCAACGCCTGAAATCAACGCGCCGAGAATGGTGTCAATAATGCGCGGCACAAAAAAGCCTGCCACATCAAAGCCCATAATGGCAAAGTTCATCATGGCTTGGATGGTGATGAAAAAGATGGAATAGCTGTATTTGTTGGTGCGCGAGTAGAAAAACAGGCTCACAAAAATCACCGCGATGGCGAGCTTGTCCACCAGCGTGAGCGCGAACACGGGCAAGATGGAGCCGACCAACACGCCGCCAATCGTGCCGATAATGCGGTGCAGCAGGCGGCTTTTGGTGGCGGAATAGTTGGGCTGGCACACAAACACGGCGGTCAGCAATATCCAATAGCCGAGGCTTAAATCGTTGTCGTTCAGGTGCTGGCTGCTGATGATGTGCACCACAATGCAGCACACGCAGGCAATCACTGCCATGCGCACGGAATGGCGAAAAACGGGCGATTGCGGTGTGAGCTGTTGTTTAAAAATTTGCCATGCGGTTTTGAAATTGTTGTTGTCTAACGCTTGAATGCGGGTTTGCTCGGTGGAGGTGGTGAGGTCGTGCACATCGGGGTTGCCCAGCTGGGCGAATTGCTGGCTGATGCGGGAAAGGTTGTCTAGCAGGCGTTGCACGCTGTATGGCGATGCGCCGTTGCCTGTGTCGTGCGCGGCGTAGTAATCCAGCGATTGCATCGCGCCTTGGGTGGCGCGGGCGAGTTTGGGGAAATCGGTGTATTCGGTGTTTTGGCGCAGGTTTTGGGCAAATTGTTGGCAGGCTTGGGCTTGCAGGCGGATGAGCCGTTGAATGCGGTAGATGAGGTCGGTGTGGCTCATTTGCTGCGTGAAGGTTTGGTAGTGCATATGGCTGGCGGACATCCGCTCGTGGATGTCTTGGGCGATAAAGTAATAGCGCAGCATTTTGGCGGTGCGCGGATGGCGGTGCTGCCCGCGCATACGGTAAAACAGCGCGTTGCGGCAAAGGTTAAAGCTGCTGATGACGCGGCTGTTGGTCATGGCAAGCTGGATTTGCTGTTGGTCGTGTTCGCCGATTTCGTCGGGATCAAAAAAGCTGGCTTTGCTGTTCAGGTAATCGGCAAGGGCATCGTAGGCTTGGGCGATGTTTTCTTGCACGGGGCGATGGGGGAACAGAAGGTGCGCGAGCAGGGTAAACAGCGTGTAAAGCAGCGTGCCGATGATGATGAGCAGCGTGTTGAGATAGGGCGCGGCGTGCGGGTCGTGGGTGAGCGTGGTGTAGATGGCAACGGCAAGCGTGCCAAAGGATACGGTGCGATAGCGCGTGCCCGCTGCGCCCAATAGGGTGAACACAAACGCGATGGCGGTGAACGCGATGGGCAGGGCGATGGGGTTGTTAAACGTGAACTGCACGGCAAGCGAGCTGATGGCAAACGCCATCACGGCAAACATCACGTTTTTAAACTTGCCCGTGAACCCGTTGTCCAAATCCACCAAGCCGCCGGCGATGATGCCGAGGATAAGCGCGGCGAAATATTGTTCCTTGTTAAACCGCCATACAAAATAGGCGCACAGGCTCGCGCTGATTAACACGGGCAGGGTGTTGATGATTTTTGTGTTAATGGCAGGGGTTTTCATGGCGGGAATGGAGACGAATAGAAAGCGTGTTAAAAAAGGTAAGCATTTTAACGCTAAAAACATCAGTAGGCAGCCTGAAAATGCAACTCCCCCGTTTCAGGCTGCCTCTATTTGATTTAAAACATGGCAGGCAAACATAGGCAGCCTGAAAACCATCGTTTCCTTTAAAATCAAATTTTTATGTAAAGGAAGCCATATGACCCCCAACACCACCACCCAAATCGCAGGGCGCGCTTTTGCCAACTGCATCATGAACGCGGCAGGCGTGTGCGACTACACCCGCGCCGATTTGGACGCGATGCAAAATTCATCCGCCGCCAGCTTTGTAACCAAATCCGCCACCGTATCGCCGCGCGAGGGCAACCCCGAGCCACGCTACCGCGACACCGCTTGGGGTAGCATCAATTCCATGGGCCTGCCCAATTTCGGACTGCCCTATTATTTGAACTACGTTTCACAAGCGCAGCAAGAGCAGCCTGAAAAAACCTATTTCGTATCCATTTCGGGGTTTAGCGTGGAAGACGACATCGCCCTGATGCAGCAGATTTATCAATCTGATTTCAATGGCATTATTGAGCTGAATTTATCCTGCCCCAACGTGGTCGGCAAGCCGCAAACAGGCTATGATTTTGAAACCGTATCGCGCGTGTTGGATGCCGTGTTTGCCCAGTTTACGCGCCTGCCTTTGGGCGTGAAGCTGCCGCCGTATTTTGATTTGGTGCATTTTGACCAAATGGCAGCGATTTTAAACCGCTATCCGCTGGCGTATGTCAATTCGGTGAACAGCATCGGCAACGGCTTGCTGGTGAACCCGCACAGCGAAACGGTGCTGATTAAGCCCAAACACGGCTTGGGCGGCATCGGTGGCGCGTATTTGAAGCCCACCGCGCTGGCGAATGTGTTTGCCTTTCGCCAACGATTAAAACCCGAAATCCAAATCATCGGCACAGGCGGCGTGCAAAGCGGCGTGGACGTGTTTGAGCATATTTTGTGTGGCGCGGATATGGTGCAAGTGGGCACGGTGTTGCATCAAGAGGGCGTGGCGGTGTTTGACCGTTTAACCCGCGAGCTGCGGAATATTATGGCGGGCAAAGGCTACCGCAAAATTGACGATTTCAAAGGCAAGCTCAAAACCTTGGATTGATGCGGGGATGGGGTGAGGCAGCCTGAAAACGGATTTGTGGTTTTCAGGCTGCCTTGATGCGCGTAGGGCAAAGGCAGCCTGAAACGGTATTTTTCGTTTCAGGCTGCTTGCGTATTTTTAGCCAGCGCACGGCTTGCCAGCAAGCCGTAGGGGCGCGGG
>CAJPSG010000094.1 GCA_905373195.1 Kingella oralis | reverse complement strand
TGCAGCGTGGTGGTAAGCGGCGCGGCATCGGGCGAGCGTGGCACAATCGGCAGCGCGGTTTGGGCAGCCTGAATTGGCAATTTGGGCGCGCGCAGCGCATCCACGGCAAGGCTGATGGCAAGCAGCAACAGCAGCATTTGTGTGGCTTGCTTTGCCCAAGCAATAATTTTTTTTCGCATGGCTTGATTAAAATGTGAAATATCGTTAAAAAGCGAACGATATTGTAAACGAAAAACGTTTTCAGGCTGCCGTAAATCGTCTTATGCAGCGCATTTGTGGCGCGGGCGGAGTAGCACCTCGCACACACGCCACAGGCAGCTTGAAACGCCCCTCAACCCCTTTTCAGGCTGCCTCATGCTTGAAACGAACCGAATAGGAGTCTCACCCATGACCACCGCCCTTGAACGCATCCGCCATGCCGCCCTGCGCAGCAAAATCATGACCGCCACCGAAGCCGCTGAATTTGTGCATGACGGTATGCTCGTGGGCATGAGCGGCTTCACAGGCGCAGGCTACCCCAAAGCCTTACCCACCGCCATTGCCGAGCGCGCCCAAGCCATCCATGCCGAGGGCAAGCCGTTTCAAATCAGCGTAATCACAGGCGCATCCACCGCGCCCGAGTGCGATGGCGTGCTCGCCGCCTCAGGCAGCCTGAAACTGCGCAGCCCGTTCCAATCCGACCCCACGCTGCGCAACGACATCAACGCCGGCAAAATCGCCTACACCGATATTCACCTATCGCAAATTGAGCAGCAAGTGCGCTTTGGCTTTTTCGGCGCGATGGACGTGGCGATTATTGAAATCGTCGGCATCACCGAAGAGGGCAAACTTATCCCCTCCATGAGCGTGGGCCCGGACAACCAATGGGTGAAATCCGCGCAAAAAATCATCTTGGAAGTGAACACGCAGCAACACGCCAAGCTGGAAACCATGCACGACGTGTTTGCCGACATCGGCACGCCGCCCCACCGCTGCCCCTTGCTGCTGCTCAACCCCAACGACCGCATCGGCAGCCATTATATTGATTGCGATTTAGACAAAATCGTCGCCATCGTGTTCACCGATGCGCCCGACCGCAACAGCAAATTCGCCGAACCCGATGCCATCTCGCAACGCATCGCCGCGCAAATCATTGATTTTTTTGAACATGAAGTCAAACACGGCAGGTTGCCTGAAAACCTATTGCCGCTGCAATCGGGCGTGGGCAACGTTGCCAATGCCGTGCTGGCAGACTTGCAACACAGCCGCTTTGAAAACATCACAGGCTTCACCGAAGTGCTGCAAGACGGCATGCTGGATTTGCTGCTCTCGGGCAAGATGGCGAGCGCATCCGCCACCGCGCTCTCGTTCAGCCCCGATGCGCTGCAACGCTTCAACGACAACATTGATTTCCTGCGCGACAAAATCATCCTGCGTCCGCAAGAAATCACCAACAGCCCTGAGCTGATTCGCCGCCTAGGCGTTATCGGCATAAACGCCATGATAGAAGCCGATATTTACGGCAACGTGAACTCCACGCACATCATGGGCACGCGCATGATGAACGGCATCGGCGGCTCAGGCGATTTTGCCCGCAATGCGTATTACTCGTTCTTCGTTAGCCCCTCCATTGCCAAAGACGGCGCAATTTCCTGCATCGTGCCGATGGTTTCCCACCACGACCACACCGAACACGACGTGATGTTTATCGTAACCGAGCAAGGCATGGCAGATTTGCGCGGCAAATCGCCCCGCCAACGCGCCCGCCTGATTATTGACCACTGCGCCCACCCCGACTATCGCGATATGCTGCGCGACTACTACAACCGCGCCGAGCAATCAGGCGGCGGCTTGCATACACCGCATTTGTTAAACGAAGCCTTGTCGTGGCATCAACGCTTTGTGGAAACGGGCGATATGCGGGTGAAATAACGCCGCCCTACCCTGCTTTGCCCCATAACCAGAGGCAGCCTGAAAATCATTTGACCGTTTTCAGGCTGCCTTATTGTGTGAACAAAGGCAGCCTGAAACGCTAAAAATAGCGCGTTGGTGGCTCACCGACAAAAGGCAGCCTGAAAATAATTCAAACCTATTTTCGCTTCGCCGCTTTGCCGTGATTTTTTAAGCCAGCGCACGGCTTGCGTGCAAGCCGTAGGGACGCGAATCAACGTTTCAGGCTGCCTCAACCCTCGCGCCCGCGTTTTGGGCAGCTTGAACGCGGGCGCGCAAATAAGGCAGCCTGAAAACGCTGCCACGCGCTCCTACGGCTTGCGTGCAAGCCGTGTACTGGTTTTGAAATAAGGCAGCGAATAAGACGCGGCGATTTACTGCCCGCCCTGCACGCATCTCATCATGCCAACAATAGGCAGCCTGAAACCCACTCGCTCATTTTCAGGCAGCCTGAAACCACAGCACGCAAGCCCCGCCCCAAAACTATGAGATAATCGCGCCATCAACCTTTTCAGGCTGCCTTATCCGTTTCACCGCAGGCAGCCTGAAATCATGCACCACAAGGACACCCCATGCTTATCCACCCCAATTTCAACCCCGTCGCCCTGCAACTGGGCCCGCTCGCCATCCGCTGGTATGCCCTCAGCTACATCGTCGCCTTCGCCCTGTTTATCTGGTTGGGGCGGCGGCGCATCAAACAAGGCAACACCGTGTTCACCAAAGAAATGCTGGACGACTTGCTCACCTACGGCGTGCTCGGCGTGATTTTGGGCGGGCGCATCGGCTACATCCTGTTTTACAACCTCGGCGAATACCTTGCCCATCCGCTCAATATGCTCAAAGTGTGGGAAGGCGGCATGTCGTTTCACGGCGGCTTTTTGGGCGTGCTCTTTGCCATGTGGCTGTTTGCCAAGCGGCGCGGCTTGCGCTTTTGGCAAGTGATGGACTTCGTCGCCCCGCTGGTGCCGACAGGCTTGGCATCGGGGCGCATTGGCAACTTTATCAACGGCGAGCTTTGGGGGCGCGTAACCAGCCCCGACAACTTTTGGGCGATGGGCTTTCCGCAAGCCGCCGAAGCCGACCGCGCCCTTGCCGCGCAAAACCCGCAATACGCCGAATGGCTACTGCAATACGGCAGCCTGCCGCGCCATCCCTCGCAGCTTTACCAATTTGCGCTGGAAGGCATCGCGCTGTTTGCCATCGTGTGGCTGTTTTCCAAGAAAAAACGCCCCGAAGGGCAAGTGGCGATGGTGTTTTTGGGCGGCTACGGCTTGTTCCGCTTTATCGCCGAATACGCGCGCCAGCCCGATGCCCAGCTTGGCTTGCTCACAGGCGGGATGTCGATGGGGCAATGGCTGAGCCTGCCGATGCTGGTGCTGGGCATTATTGGCTTTGTGTATTTTGGCAAGCGCCAGCCTAATCATCCCAATCACACGGGCGCAGCATAAGCGCATATTCACAATAGGCAGCCTGAAACCCCACTTTCAGGCTGCCTAAATCCAACGGAATCCCCCCATGAACACCCTACTCGTGCGCCTATCCAGCATGGGCGACCTTATCCACACCCTGCCCGCCATCACCGACCTCGCCCGCCACCGCCCCAACGTGCAACTAGACTGGCTGTGCGAAGCCGCCTTTGCCGACATCGCCCGCCTGCACCCCTTTATCTACCGCGTGCACGAGATGCGCTGGCGACATTGGCGCAAACACCTGTTTCAGGCTGCCACCCGCCAAGACATCCGCCGTCTGCAACGCACGCTCAAAGCCGCCCACTACGACCGCGTGCTAGACAGCCAAGGGCTCATCAAATCCGCCCTGTTCGCCCAATTCGCCGCCGCCCCCGTGCACGGGCTAGACAAACACAGCGCCCGCGAACCGCTTGCCGCCCTGTTCTACCAACACCGCTACCCCGTTGCCAAAGACCAACCCGCCGTAGCGCGCAACCGCCAACTGTTCGCCCAAGCCTTCGGCTACACCCCCCAAGGCGCACCCGACTTCGGCATCGTCATTCCCCCCGAAACCGCAGGCAGCCTGAAAGACCTCCCCCCGCGTTACCACGTCGCCCTGCACGCCACCAGCCGCGACAGCAAACTCTGGGCAAGCGAAAACTGGCTCGCCCTGCTCACCCAACTGCACGCCGGCGACAGCCTGCCTGTGCTGCTACCGTGGGGCAACGACAGCGAACGCGCCCGCGCCCAAGCCATTGCCGCCCAGCTCCCCTTCGCCCAAGTCTGCCCCCCGATCACCCTACTGCAAGCCGCCCACCTGCTCGCCCACGCCCGCGCCATCATCGGCGTGGACACAGGCTTGCTCCACCTCGCCAACGCCACCAACCGCCCCACCATCGGCATCTACACCGACAGCAACCCCGCCAAAACAGGCGTGCAAGAAAGCCCGTGGGCAGTAAACCTCGGCGGCATCGGGCAGCCGCCTAGTGTGAACGAAGTATTCAACGCCGTGCAACGCTGTTTACAGAATAAAGAAGCAGCCTGAAAATAAGGTTTCCCCATTTTCAGGCTGCCTCTCCTTGTCCCAAAGGTAGCCTGAAATATAGTCGCTCCACACAGCCTTATACAGCGTTGGCGAGTCGCAGATAGTACAAGTAGTACAGCAAGACGAGCCAACGCTGTATAAGGCTGTGTGGAGCGACTATAAAAACAGACTAACGGCGCACGCCGCCAAGTACCGCCATAATCAGCACCGCACCAAATACCGAAGCCACAAAGCCCGCAGGCTCGCCGATGGTGTACCAGCCCAGCTGCTGCCCCAGAAAACCCGCCACCACCGAGCCGAGTATCCCCAGCCCCGAAGTCAACCAAAAGCCCATTTTATTGTTGCCCGGCAAAATGGCACGCGCCACCAAACCGACAAAAAAACCGATAATAATCATACCAATAAAACTCATTTTATGCTCCTGTGCGGTGTGTAGAAACGCACACTATAAAGCAAAGCACCCCCCAGCGCAAAGGCAGCCTGAAAATCCATCCGCATTCCAAGCGCCCCGCAAACCATGAAACTCCACCTCCTCTCCGACACCCACGACACCCCCATCACCCCGCACCCCGAAGCCGATTTAATCGTCCACGCGGGCGACTTCGGCAACGGGCGCAGCGGCGCACAAGCCTTTCAGGCTGCCTGCCGCCGCGCGGGCAAACCCTGTCTATTCGTACTCGGCAACCACGACTACTACGGCGAAAACATCGACGAGCTGCCGCGCGAACTCATCGCCGCCGATGCTCCGCTGCTTACCGAAAACCGCAGCACAGAATTTGGCGGCTGGACATTTGTCGGCGGCACGCTGTTCAGCAAGGGCACACCCACCAAGCCTTTGACGGCGAACAAGACGGCTGCCGCATCATCATTAACCCGCTGGGCTACCCGAACGAAATCGGGCAAAACGGCTACCGCAACGGCTTGCTGCTGGAACTGCCCGATTAGTCAAAGGCAGCCTGAAAATGGATTTTCCCGTTTTCGGGCTGCCTTTAAGCGTTTTTGTTATTTCCAGCGCAGGCGTTTCGCCGCCTACCACGAGCA
>CAJPSG010000093.1 GCA_905373195.1 Kingella oralis | reverse complement strand
CGGCGCGGCGTTGCGCGTAAGCCGACAATCGCTCGTCATATTTCAATGCGGGCAAGCCCACTTCGGCGCGGAGCTTGTTGGTATTGGCAACGGCAGCCTGAACGCTCGCCATTTGCGCACTGGTGGGCGGTTGCACTTTCCAAGAATGGGTTAAGGAATACAGCGTTTTGTCTTGTGCCACGGCGGAAGTGATGCCGTTGTTGCTGCCATTTGCTTGATAGCTGGGGTTGTTGGGATTATTAGGGTTATTGGGATTATTTGGATTGTTGGGGGTGTTAGGTGTGGGGGTGGGGTTGTTGCCACCAATGTCCACGTGCGTTGAGCCACCGTCCGATGAGCACGCCATCAGCGATACAGCAACCAAAGAGTACAGCAATGTTTGAGTCAGTTTCATCATAGAGTCCTTTGCATGGTAAAAAGGATTAGGGGGAAAACCATTAAACGATTAAGCAACGCCTATGCCACTATTACGCTATTTCTTTCTATATTTCATTTTCAGGCTGCCTAAAACCTTTGCAAAATAATAAAACAACAGCAAAACAAAAAACACTCCGAAGAGTGTTTTTGTGTAAACGCCAATTAGCGTTTTGAGAATTGTTTGGCGCGACGTGCTTTGCGCAAACCTGCTTTTTTACGTTCCACTTCACGCGCATCGCGAGTAACAAAGCCAGCTTGTGAAAGGGCAGGTTTCAAGGCTGCATCGTAGTCAATCAAAGCGCGGGTAATGCCGTGGCGGATGGCACCTGATTGTCCTGTTTCGCCGCCGCCCACTACGTTTACTTTGATGTCAAATGCTTCAACGTTTTCAGTCAAAACCAAAGGTTGGCGCACCAACATGCGGCTGGTTTCGCGTGAGAAAAATTCATCAACGGGGCGACCGTTTACGATGATTTGACCTTTGCCTTTTTGCAAGAACACGCGAGCTACTGAGCTTTTGCGGCGACCTGTGCCGTAGTAATATTTACCGTTCATTTGTCGTGTCCTTATTTAATTTCTAAAACTTTGGGTTGTTGCGCGGCGTGTTGGTGTTCTGCGCCTGCGTAAACTTTGAGTTTGCGGATCATCGCGTAATCTAATGGGCCTTTGGGCAACATGCCTTTTACGGCTACTTCTAATGCGCGCCCCGGTTGTTTTTCTTGCATTTGGCGGAAGGTGCGCTCATACAAACCACCGGGGAAGCCTGAGTGGCGGTAGTATTTTTTGCCTTCAAATTTGTTGCCTGTTACACGCAGTTTGTCGGCGTTAATAACGATGATGTAGTCGCCTGTATCAACATGCGGGGTGTATTCTGGTTTGTGTTTGCCACGCAAACGGCTGGCAACTTCGGCTGCTACGCGCCCTAGCACTTTGTCTGTGGCATCAATCACAAACCATTCGCGTTGCACTTCATGCGGTTTCGCTGAAAAGGTTTTCATAAAATGGTTTCCAATAAATATTAGATAAAAGAAACGGCGGATTTTAGTGGGTTTCGGGGGGGGTGTCAATGTGTTGTTGGCTTTTTATTGCGCGGTTGCGCTCGTTGAGTTTGGCGTATTTGTAGTAGGAACCTGCGGCTTGGGTGAGGCAGATGGTGAGCCCGTCTGCGCCGTGTTTCCAGCCGCTTTTGAGAAGGTAGCTGCGGATGAAACTCCATGCGCCGTGCATTAGGGCGGCAAGGGGGCTGCTGGTTTTGTGTCCTGCGTTTTGCTCGGCGTAGAGGCTGCTGTATTGCTGCATTTTGCGGATAAGGGCTTCTATGCTGTCGTAGGTGTAGTGGTTGAGGTTGCCCGCAAGCAGCTTGGGGGTGTTGCCTTGGGGGATGATGAGGGCCTCGTGGACGGCGCGGCTGTTGTATTGGGTGTGGGTGCGGTTGTAGAGGCGGGGGATGATGTCGGGCGACCAGCCGCAGCCTGTGATGGGGCGGCGTTGGTAGTGGTTGATGCGGTTAAGGGCGTAGATGTTTTCAGGCTGCGTTAGGTCGGCTTGTTGGATGCTGGTAAGCAGCTCGGGGCTGATGATTTCGTCGCTGTCGATGTTGAGTATCCAGTCGTTTTTGGCGAGGGCGGCGGCGCGGTTTTTCATGTTGCCAAAGCCGTCGAAGGGGTGGTGGTGTAGGGTTACGTTGGGGTATTGGGCGGCGATGGCAAGCGTTTGGTCGGTGGAGCCGTTGTCTAGCAGTAGGACTTCGTTGAAGCTAGCGAGGGCGTTGAGGGCTTCGGGGAGGTAGCGTTCGGCGTTTTTGACGAGCATGGTTACGGTGATGGGGGTGGGCATGGTGTTTAGTCTTTGATTAGGGTGTAGGTGGCGGCGATGAGGCTGGTAATCAGGAGGATTTTGGCGATTTGTTTGGTGGCGGTGTCTATGCTGCGTTGTTGTTGGCGGGTGAGGAGGTTACGGATGATGAGTAGGATGAGGATGAAGGCGCTGATAAGGGTGAGATAGCGGGTGAACATGGTGGGCGTGATTGAGGCAGCCTGAAAGGGGGAGATGGTTTTCGGGCTGCCTTTGTTGTTGGGGAATTTGAGGCAGCCTGAAACGGGTGAAACAATGTTTTCAGGCTGCCTGGGGATTATTTGTTGAGTTTGGCGGTGGCGGCTTTGTCTAGGCGGCAGTTGTCGGCAATCACGCTTTGTGGTGCGCCTGCTTTTTCGGCTACGGAGAGTTTGCCGCCATCCACTTGGGTGAGCTTGCTGGCATCGGCGGGCATGGTAGTCCACACGGTGGTGCGCTCGGCGGGGTCGTTGCTGATAAAGCGGTTGAGTAGATTGAAGCTGGTGTCGCGCCACATGCCTGGGGTAGTTACGCCGTTGATGCGCACTTGAGCGACGATGGGTTGGTTGTTTTTGATGCCATACATGGCGGTGAGTTTGATATTTTGCAGTTTGTTGTCTTGCAGAATTTGGCAGGTGTAGGCGACTTCTTTTTTGCTGTCAATTTCGCTTTGGGTTGAGGTTTGGCTGTTGGTGGTGGGGGTGAGCTCTTGCTCGCCTTTGGGGGCGGCTTGGGCGGTGAGGATGGTGGTTGCGAGGATGGCAGTGGTTAGCATGGGGATGAGTTTCATGTTGTCTCCGTTTCGTTGGGGTGGCGGTTGCCACGACTGGGCGCGATTAGACTGCTTTTGGGTGGGGTTGTCAAATGGGTTTGCGTTTGCTTTACATGTTGGGCGAGGGTTGAGGCAGCCTGAAATGGGGGCTGGGCGTGGGATGGCATGGGAATGGGTTTTCAGGCTGCCTATTGTTGGGACGCGGAATAAGGCAGCCTGAAAACGGCGATGGGATGGCAATCGTTTAATGGCATATTCAATCAGGCTTTACTGGTTGGCATGATGTCGGCGAACCGCCGACGCTCCATTGGTTGCTGAGTTTACAAACGTTTCAGGCTGCCTTGATGGTGGTTGTTTGAGGCAGCCTGAAAATGGGTGAACGTTGAAATTAAAATCGCTAAAACTGTTTACGCTGAAAACTAGGCTGGGTAAAGCGTTCGCCTGTGTGGATGTTTACGGCGGTAAGCGCTTCGCCCCACAGCGCACCTGTATCCAGCGACCAGATGTGTTTTTCGCGGCGGTAGCCGAGGGCTGACCAATGTCCGAAGATGATTTCGTGGCTGGTGTGCTGGCGGTTTGGCGCGTCAAACCATGCGCGTTGGGGCGCGGGGATGCCTGCGTAGGTTTCTTTGTAGTCGTAGTCTAGGCTGTTGTCGGGGTTGAGCACGCGCATGCGGGTGAACACGTTGGTGATGAAGCGCAGGCGGTCTATGCCTTGGCTTTCAGGCTGCCATTGGCTGGGGTGGTTGCCATACATTTGCGCGAAGAATGTGCGGGCTTGGCTGCCTGAAATCTGCGCGGCAACTTCGTTGGCAAGTGCTTGCGCTTGGGGGATTGTCCACTCGGGATGGATGCCTGCGTGCACAAGGGCGTGGCTGGCGGTGTGGCGCATCAGGGGTTGTTGGCGCAGCCAGTCGCGCATTTTGGGCATTTGCGGGTGGTTGAGGATGGCATCGAGGGTATCGCGGTGTTTGAGCTTGCCGTAGCCGTGCATCAGGGCGAGCAGGTGGAGGTCGTGGTTGCCGAGTACGATTTGTACGCTGCCTTCGTGTTGGATGCAGTATTGCAGGCATTCGAGCGATTGCGGCCCGCGATTGACGATGTCGCCCACCAGCCAGAGGGTGTCGCGGCTGGGGTTGAACTGGATTTGGTTGAGCAGGGCGGTGAACTCGGCGTAGCAGCCTTGTAGGTCGCCAATGGCGTAGTGAGACATGGTTTTTTGTGAACAATAATGATAGATAACGGCGGAATTGTAAGGCAGCCTGAAAAGCCGTGGCTAGGTTTTTCAGGCTGCCTTTGATGGTTTAACCGTTTGGCGCGACACATCGCGTACAATCCGCGCTCTTTTAACCCTTATCCGAAGGAACGAAAATGGCGCAGAAACAAAAAATGTTCGTAGCAGGCGCAAGCGGCGTGATTGGCTTGCCGTTGTGCAAAATGCTGCTGGCGGCGGGGCATGAAGTGTATGGCACCACGCGCAGCCCTGCCAAAGCCGAAATGCTTGCGGCGCACGGCATCAAGCCCGTGGTGGTGGATGCGTTTGACGCGGAGAGCTTGCTGAAAATTGTGGGCGACATCCGCCCCGATGTGGTTTTCTACGAGCTGACCGACCTGCCCGACGGCTTGGCTGCCGACTAAATGGAAGCCGCGTTGGTGCACAATGCCCGCATCCGCGACGAGGACACGCGCAATTTAGTCCGCGCAGCTAAGGCGGCGGGCGTGAAAAAAAATCATCGCGCAAAGCATTGCGTTTGTGTATGCGCCCGATGCGCCGCAGCCTGTTACCGAAGATGCGCCGCTGCTGGATTTTGCCGAGCCTGCCTACGACGAAACCGCGCGCGGTGCACAGCTTGGAGCAGCAAATCACCGCTAACCCTGCGTTTATCGGCATTGTGCTGCGCTATGGCTGGCTGTATGGCGCAGGCACGGGCTTTGGCGCGCCTGTGGATTTTGCCCCGCCTGTGCACGCAGAAGCGGCGGCGCACGCGGCGGTGCTGGCATTGCAATGCGAGTAATCTGCCATTTACAACGCGGCGGACGGCAATGCGCGGCTGTCCAGTGAGAAGGCGAAACGCGAGCTGGGGTTTGATGCGGGGTTTCGGTTGTAAACGATAATCTGCGCTGTTATTTTGCTTTTCAGGCTGCCTAATCGCGGGGATGATGAGGCAGCCTGAAAATGCGTTTGCGGGCGTGTTTTGCACTTGCTTGGTTTATAAAAGGCAGCCTGAAACGGGAAATTCTGTTTTCAGGCTGCCTTTAATTGATTCAGAAAGCCTCACTATGCGCCAAAATCATAGCGCCTCCTATCTCGCCACCTTTGCCCAAAAATACGCCTACGTTTTCCCGCACGACGACATCGGCAACATTATCTGCGCGCGGGCGATGTGGTGGCGTTGTTTGCCGCGCGATATATGCCGTAGCCCGTTTTCAGGCTGCCTCATGCCCCGCAAATTCTGTCGCCCCCAGCGGCTCGCGCCCCAACACCCGCGCAAAA
>CAJPSG010000092.1 GCA_905373195.1 Kingella oralis | reverse complement strand
TAAGTTTACGCCTCTTATTTAGGGGTGTTGCACTTGGGATGCGAATGTAAGTGCCGTTTCTTTTGCGCCATACTCGCATAAATCGTTGATGATGCAGCTTGGGCATTGTGGCTTAATCGCTTTGCAGGTGTATCGCCCGTGCAAAATCAGCCAATGATGCGCGTTGAGCAAAAATTCCTTGGGTACATATTTCATCAGCTTGTCTTCCACCTCGCGCACGGTTTTGCCCCGCGCCAAGCCTGTGCGGTTGGCAACGCGAAAAATATGCGTGTCCACCGCTATTACGGGCTGTCCAAAAGCGGTATTGAGCACCACATTCGCTGTTTTGCGCCCCACGCCCGCCAAGGCTTCCAGCTCCTCGCGCGTTTGCGGCACTTCGCCACCATGCTTTTCCAATAGCGCGCGGCAGGTTTGCATGATGTGTTTGGATTTGGTTTGATACAGCCCGATGGTTTTCACATATTCACGCACGCCATCCAGCCCCAAATCCAGCATCGCTTGCGGCGTATTGGCGACGGCAAACAGTTTTTCGGTGGCTTTGTTTACGCCCTTATCGGTGGCTTGCGCTGATAGCAACACGGCAATCAGTAGCTCAAACGGGCTGCTGAAATGAAGTTCGGTGGTGGGATGGGGATTGGCGGCGCGTAGGCGTTCAAAGATTTCTTGGCGGGTGTGTTTGTTCATAGTGGGGAGTGGGAATGGTTTTCAGGCTGCCTTTATTGGTGAGGCAGTCTGAAAAGTGTTAAAAGGGAAGGGATTATTGTGGTTGTTTTACGTACCATTTACCTTTTCGCTTGGTGATACGAACGTCGGTATATTCTGTTGTTTTAGAAGTTTTGCGAGAATAAACTTCAAAATCGCAGGAATATACACCATTGGTTACACCACCTTGCACTTTTTTACAGGGTTTAGTGATGGTTAAAATGTTATTTTGTGTATCAGCAACATCGGGATCGCTTTGGCGAAATGCTTCTTTTACAATGGAGTCAGTCGGCGGGATAATGGTAAAATCATGAGTTTTATACACATGATACGCCCCATACAAAATCGCCATAGTAATCAAAGTTTTCACAATTTTCATAATCGTTCTCTTTCAAATATAAAGTTAATCAATCTTCCGCCTGAAACACATCACGATTAGTTTCAGGCAAATCCATTTCAGGCTGCTGTTGGGCTTGGGCAGCGGCTGCTTCTGCCATCAGGCGTTTTTTCTCGCTGATATATTGGTTAATCTGCTGCACCAATTCCTGCGTGCCCTCGTGGGTTAAGGCACTAATTTTAAACAATCTGGGCGTGGTCATGTCAAATTCAAAGCGGTCATCGGGGGCGGGGTAGTCCCAGCCAATGGCGGCAAGAAAATCCGCGGCACGTTGCTGGGCGGTCTCTTCGTCTAACATATCCAGCTTGTTGAGCACCAGCCAGCGCGGTTTGTCGCACAACTCTTCGTCGTATTTTCGCAACTCGTTCACAATCGCCAAGGCTTCGGCGGCAGTGTCGGTGGTTTCGTCAAATGGGGCTAAATCAATCACGTGCAGCAGCAAGCCTGTGCGCGACAGATGCTTCAAAAAACGATGCCCCAAGCCCGCGCCCTCTGCTGCGCCTTCAATCAGCCCCGGAATATCCGCCATCACAAAGCTGTTGTTTTCATCGATGCGCACCACGCCCAGATTGGGATGCAGCGTGGTAAACGGATAATCGGCGACTTTGGGGCGGGCGGCGGACACGGCGCGAATCAGTGTGGATTTGCCCGCGTTGGGCATGCCCAGCAGCCCCACATCTGCCAACACTTTCAGCTCTAATTGCAAGGTGCGCGCTTCGCCTTCTTCGCCGTTGGTGAACTGCTTGGGCGCACGGTTTACCGATGATTTGAAATGGATATTGCCCAAGCCGCCTTTGCCGCCTTTTGCCACGCACACGCGCTGCCCGTGGTGGGTTAAATCGGCAACGATTTCATCGGTGTCGGCATCGCGGATCAGCGTGCCGACGGGCATATGCAGCTCAATATCGTCTGCGCCTGCGCCGTAGCGGTCGGAGCCGTGCCCTTTTTCGCCGTTTTTGGCTTGGTAGCGTTTCACAAAGCGGTATTCCACCAGCGTGTTGACATTTTCATCGGCAACGGCAAACACGCTGCCGCCGCGCCCGCCATCGCCGCCATCGGGCCCGCCGCGTGGCACAAATTTTTCGCGGCGGAAACTGGCTGCGCCGTTGCCCCCGCGTCCACCAAAGACTTCAATTTTGGCTTCGTCTATAAATTTCATGGATTGGATTCTCGTGTTGAGGATAGTTTAGGCAGCCTGAAAAATGGGTTTCAGGCTGCCTGAAAGGGTTGGAAAATCGGGCGTATTATAAAGGACTTGGCGCAATGCTGCCCGAATATTTGCTACAATGCGCCACCCCGTTTTCAGGCTGCCTCAACTCATTAGGCAGCCTGAAAACCCATTTTGTGAAAGGAATCCCATGTCTCGTTCAAACCAAGAGCTTGGCGGCATCACGCTGCTGGGCAACCAAAAAACGCGCTATCCCACCGACTACGCGCCCGAAGTGCTGGAAACGTTTGATAACAAGCACCCCGATAACGATTATTTTGTGAAATTCGTTTGCCCCGAGTTCACCAGCCTATGCCCGATGACGGGGCAGCCCGATTTTGCCACCATCATCATTCGCTATATCCCCGATGTAAAAATGGTGGAAAGCAAATCGCTGAAACTGTATTTGTTTAGCTTTCGCAACCACGGCGATTTCCACGAAGACTGCGTGAACATCATTATGAAAGATTTGATTGCGCTGATGAACCCGAAATACATTGAAGTGTTTGGCGAGTTTACCCCGCGCGGCGGCATCGCCATCCATCCCTTTGCCAACTACGGGCGGGCGGGTACGGTGTTTGAGCAGATGGCGCGTGAACGCTTGTTTCAGCACGATATGCCGCGATAAGGCAGCTTGAAACATCGTTTAGCGGAGTGAAAATGAAACATCGCTTGTTGCTGATAACGTTGCTGGCGGCTTGCCATTGGCAAAAATAAATTTCAGGCTGCCCATTGAGCCCAAATTTCCTTATAATCCGCCCCTTTCGCAGGCAGCCTGAAAACGGCTGCCCTTTTCAACCCCGCGCGGTTCGTAACCCTCCCGCGTTGAAATGGTTGCGCAGATTGGCTTTTAATACAAGGCGGCAAGCCGCAGATAGTATAAGTAGTACAGCAAGGTGAGCCAACGCCGTAGTAAAAGCCAAGATGCGCGACCAATCATCAAAACCAAAACTAGGAAACCTTATGCAAAACTATCTTTTTTCTGACAAACAAAAATCGCAAGCACTCTTTTGGCTGGTGTTGTTCCACATCGCCGTTATCGCATCCAGCAACTATCTGGTGCAATTCCCCTTTACCATCACGCTGCCCAACGGCTTTGAAGTCCATTCCACATGGGGCGCGCTCACGTTCCCCTTTATTTTTCTCGCCACCGATTTAACCGTGCGCATTTTTGGGCAAACGCTGGCGCGCAAAATCATCTTTTTTGTGATGCTGCCCGCGCTGCTGTTGTCCTACGCCCTTTCCGTGCTGTTCCAACAAGGTGCGTGGACGGGCATCGCTTCGCTGCAAACTTTTGTGCCGATTGTGTTCCGCATCGCGCTTGCCAGCTTCGCTGCCTATGCTTTTGGGCAGCTGATGGATATTTTCGTGTTCAATAAACTGCGCCAGCTTAAATCGTGGTGGATTGCGCCCACCGCGTCCACATTCGTGGGCAACGCGCTGGACACGCTGTTGTTTTTCGCCATCGCGTTCGCAGGCAGCGACGATGCCTTTATGGCAGCAAATTGGCAACACATCGCCTTTGTGGATTATCTGTTCAAGCTCACCATTTGCACCCTGCTGTTTGTGCCCGCTTACGGCGTGGCGTTGAATTATGTGTTGAAAAAATTGGCAGCGAGCGGGCAGCAGTTTCAGGCTGCCTAATGGCGGGATAAATAGGAAGTCGGGTGTTTTGCCCGACTTTTTTGTTTACGGGATGGGGCGGGATGGGCAGCCTGAAATCTTTGCAAAACCGTTTAGATCAACATCAAACGATTTTGCTTTTTCAGGCTGCCTTTGCGCTGCTTAAAGGAAGCCTGAAACGCTTGCGCTACGGCAACGGAAAGAGTGGGTATGGCGGCGATACGCCATGTTCTGTTTCCTGTTGCGCGAAGGGTTGAGGCAGCCTGAAAACGAGTGAAGCGAGTTTCAGCGAAGCTAAAACGTGTTTACCCATTTTCAGGCTGCCTCAACCATCGCCCAACCCGCGTCCACAAAAAAACCGCTTGCGCTGCCTGCAAGCGGTTTGCTCATGTTCAATCAAAGGCTTCTTTTAGCCGTTCCCAAAAACTTTTCTGCCGTGGCGTTTGGCTGTGGTCTAAGCCTGTGGAAATGGTTTCAAATTCTGCCAGCAATTCTTTTTGGCGGTCGGTCAAGTTAATCGGCGTTTCCACGACCACATGGCAATACAAATCGCCCACCAAGTTGCTGCGAACGGATTTGATGCCTTTGCCTTTTACGCGCATTTTTTTGCCGTTTTGCGTGCCTGCGGGGATGTTGAGTTTCACTTTGCCATCGAGTGTGGGCACTTCCACTTCGCCGCCCAGCGCGGCAGTGGCAAAGCTGATGGGCAGCTCGCAATGTAAATCGGTGGGGATTTCGGGGTCGCGCTGGAAGATTTTGTGCGGGGCAACGGAAACGTGGATATATAAATCGCCGTTGGGTGCGCCGTGTGTGCCCGGTTCACCCTCGCCTGTGAGGCGGATGCGTTGCCCGTCGTCAATGCCTGCGGGGATATTGACTTCTACGGTTTTGCTGGCTTTCACACGCCCTGCGCCGTGGCATTTAAGGCAGGGCTCTTTGATTTCCTTGCCTGTGCCGCCGCAAGTGGGGCAGGTTTGTTGGATTTGGAAGATGGCTTGGCGAACGTGTACCGTGCCTGAGCCGTGGCAAGTGGAGCAGGTGGTGGCTTTGGTGCCTGCTTTTGCGCCCGAGCCGTGGCAAACGTCGCATTCTTCGTAGGTGGGGATGGTGATTTGGCGTTTTACGCCTGTGGCGGCTTCTTCTAGCGTGATTTCTACGCGATAGCTGATGTCGTCGCCTTGATAATTGGGCTGGCGCGAACCGCCTGCGCCGCCAAACATTTGGCTGAATATGTCGCCAAAATCAAAACCTTGTGCACCGCCAAATCCGCCGAAGCCACCAAATCCGCCAAAATCGCCCGCGCCTGCGCCGCCAAAACCGCCTTGTTCAAAGGCGGCGTGTCCGTATTGGTCGTAGGCGGCTTTTTTTTGCGGGTCGGATAGGGTGTCGTAGGCTTTTTGGATTTCTTTGAATTTTTCCGCCGCTTCTTCGGGGTTGTCTAGATTGCGGTCGGGGTGGTACTGCATGGTGAGTTTGCGGTAGGCTTTTTTGATGTCATTTTCGCTGGCGTTGCGCGATACGCCTAGGGTTTCGTAATAATCTTTGCTCATGGTTGTGTGTCTTTGGGTTGGTTAAAACGGATGCGGGGGTATATGGGGG